>CALLVY010000044.1 GCA_938015925.1 uncultured Saprospiraceae bacterium | reverse complement strand
TTGCGCTTATGACATTTGGCTTTTTTCAAATCATTGGTCGCCACCATAAAACCACTGATACAGGTATTGAAAGAAAAACGCTCAATATCATCGGTTAACTTTTTAATAGCAGTATGCAAAATTTTCATTTCCGCTTTGCTAGGCTCGGTATCCTCGATCAAAGAATTTCCTTGCTCATCATTATACAAGCTCCAAAACTTTCTTAAAAATTTAGAAACACCATCAATACCATTTGTATTCCAAGGCTTAGATTGTTCTACTGGTCCCAAAAACATCTCGTACATTCTAAAACAATCGGAACCATAACGCTCTACTACATCATCTGGATTGACCACGTTAAAATAACGCTTGGACATTTTACCTACTTCTGAGTGGGTAACGATATTACTGTCCATTAAATCTCCATTGGATGTAAATTTCCCATTTTGATAAATTCCAGCCCCACATTCAAACTTCGCATTTTCATACTCTGGTCGCCAATCAATAAATTTCTTGATGCTATCAATATTCAAATGAGAACTAGGACTTCCATACGATTGTACAAAATCTACGTGTACCGGAATTCTCGCTACATTCGTAATTTCTTTTTCCTTTGCCAAGGTAGCACAGATAAAATGCTTTTCCCCGCCACCTTCATTTTTGATCAAGTAGACAAATTCAATGACTCCTTGAATCATTCCTTGATTGATCAATTTTTTAAAAGGTTCTGCTGTTGGAACCAATCCTTTATCAAACAAAAATTTGTGAAAAAATCGGGAGTACATCAAATGCCCTACGGCATGCTCTGTTCCTCCAACATATAAATCTACATCTTGCCAATAGTTGATGGCTTTTTCTCCTGCAAATGCTTCGTCATTATTGGCATCCATATAGCGCAAGAAATACCAGGAAGATCCGGCAAAACCAGGCATGGTATCCGTTTCGCGAATACTCCCATCAGGTAGGTTAACCCAATCGCTTACGCGAGCCAATGGAGATTTTCCATCTGCCGTAGGTTTAAAATCTTTTAAGTCGGGCAATTCTAAAGGCAATTGATCCGGAGACATATCCTGAGTCAAGCCATTGGAATCATAAGTGATTGGAAATGGCTCTCCCCAATAACGTTGACGGCTATAATTCGCATCTCTCAAACGATAATTGATTCGTCCTGTACCTATTTCTTTTTCTTCTATTTTTTGGATGGCTAAACTGATCGCTTCAGGCACTTCCATTCCATCAAGAAAACCGGAATTGATCATTTTCCCCAACTTATCATGTCGAGTCGCATTAGGATAATCGCTTTTGTCGATCACTTCAATAATCGGAATATCAAACTTGGTTGCAAAAGCATGATCTCTATCATCATCGCTAGGAACAGCCATGATCGCCCCCGTTCCATAATCCATCAATACATATTCGCCGATGTAAATTGGAACTTTTGAATTGGTAAATGGATTGATTGCATAAGCACCGATAAATGCACCAGTCACTTCTTTTACTTCCGCCATTCGTTCTCGCTCAGAACGAGAATTGGTATAGGACAAGTAGGCTTCCACTTCTTCTTTCTGATCTGCAGTAGTCAATTGTGCCACAAAAGGATGCTCTGGCGCCAATACCATAAAAGTGGCTCCAAAAATAGTGTCTGGACGAGTAGTGAAAACTTCAATTCGTTCTTCCGTTCCATCAATATCAAAAAAGACCTGGGCACCTTCTGAGCGACCGATCCAATTCCTTTGCATGGCTTTCAATGCATCTGACCATTCTACTTTATCTAAGTCTCCTAGCAAACGTTCCGCGTAGGCGGTGATTCGTAAAGACCATTGTAACATCGGGCGTCGCTCTACGGGATGGCCTCCTCTTTCAGAGACACCATCTTTAACCTCGTCATTGGCCAAGACCGTTCCTAGGGCATCACACCAGTTGACAAAACCGACTTTGCGATAAGCCAGGCGATAGTTCATCAAAACGTCTTCTTTACCTTGGTCTGTTTTTGCATTCCATTCTTCGGCAGTGAAGACGGTATCCTCATTATGAGCGGCCTTGACATTTCCATTCCCTTCTTTTTCGAAGCGAGCAATCAAGTCCTCGACAGGCATTGCTTTATCGGCATCCTGATCGTAATAATGATTGTATATTTTTAGGAAAATCCATTGGGTCCACTTGTAGTATTTGGGATCACTCGTGGTTACTTCTCGGCTCCAATCAAAACTAAAGCCCAAGTTGTCCAATTGTTTTCGGTAGCGATCAATATTGGTAGCGGTAGAATCTGCAGGATGGACGCCCGTTTCTACAGCGTATTGTTCCGCAGGCAAGCCAAAGGCATCGTATCCCATTGGATGCAATACATTGAATCCGCGCAATCGTTTGTAGCGAGCAAAAATATCGGAGGCAATATATCCTAACGGATGGCCAACATGGAGTCCTGCTCCTGAAGGGTATGGGAACATGTCCAATACATAAAATTTAGGGCGGTCGCTATCGTTTGAGACTCGATATACTTCGTTTTCGTCCCAATACTTTTTCCATTTTAGCTCAATATCGCGCGGGTTGTAATCCATCTTTAGGTTATTTGTTGATGTTGAAGTCGTTTATTTAGTGGTGTTCAACGCCAATATTTCTTTAAAAGTTTCCGAGAAAAGGAGGAAGGAAAATATATAGGAAAAGGCAGCGTAAACAGAGTGCGAAAATATAAAAAAGGTAGGAGATTCAAGGCCTATTTAAATTTCATTTGTGGAAGAAGTCCATTTTAAGATCACAGGCAAGAAAATTTGTGAATAAAACACACTGCTTTAATAGACATATTACAGGAATATCTCGTCTATTATTTAAGGGATTTGGAAGATCTAAAACTAATTTTTCCATCATTTCCTTTACTTTAGTACCTTGTGGACAAGTCTTGAGCTCATTCGGGCTTTATCATACTTGCCCGATGAACGCTTTCACAAACCTAAATTTTTAACAAAAATTATATATCATGATCAAAGGATTAATCAAACTAGGACTCTTATTGGTAGTAGGTCTGGTCGGTTATAACTATTTTTTGGGCGACGAAGCTGAAAAAGCACAGTCTAAAGAAATCATCAACAAAGTAAAAGAAGTGGGCCAAAGCGGAGTGGACTTGGTCAAAGCGGAAAAGAAGAAATTTGATGCCGGGAAATACGATGGTGCTTTAGACAAAATTGGCGGAATTGTCGATAATTTAAAATCTAAGGCCAAGGATAGTAAGGAGTTCTTAGATAAAATTGGAGCTTTGGAAGAGAAGAAAGAGGCGCTTCAGGAGCGAATTGGATCTGAATCTGAAGACATTTCGGAAAAAGAACAAGGAGAAATCAATGATGAAATGGCGGATTTGATGAAGCAGATTGAGGAGGTCTCGCAAAGTATACAAGAAGAAAGCAAATAAGATGCTTTAACGCTCAGGTTGACCTCATAAAGCCAACCTGAGCGCCATTTTTCATTTATAAACTCGCCCTGCGACAAGGTTTAATCTGCGAAATATTGTCAACCAGGATATTTCCCTTCCTTCCTATTTCCCCTTCCTTTGGAGCATAATAGGCTTCGAAAATCACATAATTGAAAGGCATTTTAGTACTGAACTTAAAATCATAGCTTTCCCACTCATTGTGGTCAATGACTATTGATTCTACTAGTAATTGGTCTTTGGAGCATTTGGTTTCGGCTCCCCAAATGCGCAATTGAATGGCTTTGTTGTGAGAAGCATAATTGGGCGAACAAGCTAAGTCTACTTTGATCGAATAGCACTCTTCCCCTTCCATTGGCTTAAATAAACGTTGGCCAACACTTTCATAAGTACCATCATCCCTCGTAATCAAGCCCATATAGGTTTCCCCTTCAGAAGCTTCTAGGGTAACGCCAAATTCTCCCGGCAAAATATCCGGTGTAGTTCCCATTTCACAGGGATGCCAATTCATTGGGGTAGTAGCGTCTTGTGATTCGCCTTCAAAAGAGGCGTTTTCCAGCCTAACTTGAGCATTTGCTGAAAAGGCGAACCCAATAGCTGTTATAAATGCGAATAGTCTGAACATGTCAATTGTATTATAAATAAGTTCAAATTTAAATTTACTATGGAAAAACTCCAGTATAACAAGTAAAAATGAATAAGTGTTTTTGTATAAATGCCTCTTAATCCATCCCTTCTCAAGACTATTAACGGCAATTTTTCTTAAATGTGCCACTATTTACACCCAAAACGATGTCTTAAGGGCAAAAATTGCCCAAAATAGGTGAAGTGGGCACTTGACAAATTTAATTGCTTGAATAAGAATTTCCCTAAATATGTTTACTTTTGTGGTTTTGGAAGAAATGTTGGAAGCTCCTTCGTTTCCTCTTTAACCCTAAATAATTACCTAATGTCTAATCGGGTGGAAAGTTGGCAAAAACCACAGAATAAGCCCAATTACATTTATTCGATTATTAGTGTGGCCTTAGTGCTCTTTCTGATTGGCTTTTTTGGGCTGGTTATTTTACATGCTCAACGCCTCGTTACGATCTTTAAAGAAAGGGTCAATGT
>CALLVY010000043.1 GCA_938015925.1 uncultured Saprospiraceae bacterium | reverse complement strand
GGTGCATGCTACACTGATTTATCGTCAAGGGCAATATGAACGAGCCCTTTTAATGCTAAAGGATTACGAATGTAAAAAAAGTCCGCAAGATGATTTCATGCAAGCTTGTTATTCGACGATAAAGGGCGCTTGTTATCGGAGCCTTGGGCAAAAAGAAAATGCACTGGCTGCACTCCATGTAGCAACTGGCTATTTTCACAGTAATCCAAGTCAAGCTTTCGCATCCTATCTGTATCACCTTGCCTTATATCACATTGCGGAGATCAATGCAGAACTGGGGAATTTCGAAAGCATGTTAATGCAACATGAAAGATTTTTGGCCTTAAGTCAATCCTCTGGTAATACAGATATGATCAATAGAGCGCTCAATGGAATTGGCAGGGCATATTTGGGATTAGATAATTATTCTAATTGCTTAGAGTATCTTCAGTTGGCAGAAGAGAGTTCCTTGAAGGCTGCCAATATTCCCTTTCTTGCCAAGAATCAACATGACCTGGGCATTGTCTATTTTAAGATGAAGTTTTATGATGATTCATTAGACTATTTAGCTAGAGCATTAAAGACAAGGGAAAGTTTTAAATTAGGGGACGCTACAATCTCTTCCCATATGTTGATGGGCAGAGTATATTTAGAACAGGCCAATTTTGAAAAGGCAATAGTTGCTTTAAATACTGCAAAATCAATTGCGGAAGAATTAAAAATTAATAAAAAGCTACGCAAAATCTACGAGCTTCTATCTATCGTTTACGAAAAAAATAATAGACTCGACCTGGCCTTAAGTTGCTACAAAAAATTTCACCTCATTAACGAAGATTTAAATGATGTAAACAGTACCCAAAAAGAAAATGAAAGAGTGCGAGAAACCAATACTCAATTAAATCAACAAAAAAATATTATTGGTCAGCAGAAAGCTAAAATTGAGGCTTATGCTTCAAGGTTGGTAGAGGCCAATATGCAGTTGCAAAATTTTGCGTCTATCGCTGCACATGATCTAAAAGCACCCATTAGAATAACGAATAATTTTGTAGGACTCCTGTCCCGCAAGCATAAAGACAAGTGGGATGAAGATGATAAAGAGTACATTAGTTTTATCTCTAAAAACATGACGAGTCTAAGTAAGATGATTGACGACCTATTGTCCTTGTCAAAATTAGAACAAGATTTACCACCCGTAAGAACAATCAATACGAGGAAGCTGTTAGAGGAAATATTAAATAGACTGCAAAGTAAAATTGAACTTATCAAACCAGAAATTTTGATTCAGGATAATATACCAAATATAATAGGACACGAATCTTTGTTGGGGCAGTTATTCCAAAATCTAATTGACAATACTTTAAAATACAGAAGCGAATCTATTCCTAAAATCGAAATCTCGTATCGCCCCGCTCAAGACCAAGAAAAATACATCACCTTTGAAATTAAAGACAATGGTCGAGGTATTCCCGCTTATCTGCAAGAAAAAGTTTTCGAATTGTTTTCCGGTTCCAATGGCGAAAACAGTAATGGCATCGGCTTGGCTACCTGCGAGAAAATAGTATCCAATTACGGTGGCAAGATATGGCTCAAGTCCGAAGAAGGAATTGGAACGTCTATGTTTTTTACCTTACCTGTGGAGTATTAAGGCTAATACTAGAATTCTAAAGAAGGGAAAGGAAATGTTCAATTTTCAATGGCCAATATCGAATATTGATTGGGGCGATCAATGCTGTGCTTGAGCTTAGTTTCCTTTGTTTGCGATCCAATTTTTTCCCCCATAAGTTCGCGATTTTTCGTCCCAAAAAATCATTATTCAAAATGGAAATTTCCTTATTCAATATTCCTATCCAGCATTAAACCTCCGCTTTTTCTTTTTCTGAACAGCCCTAATTGCTTATTCAAGATTCCGTATTAATATGCCACCTTTTCCTTTTCCAGAAGCAGCCTAATCCAAAATATTCTATACCAGCCACTACCTGCCTTTCCTCCATCTCCTGTCTCAAAATACCAATGGCCAAAAACAGATTGGAAATATTATAGTACATTTGGCTCCTCATTTAGAAGACACAACCTAGAATATGAAAAAAACAGAAAAACCATCCCCAGAAGCGAAAGCACTTTCCCTTTTCTTAATGGCTTATAAAACGATAGATCCCATTTATAAAGAGAAAGCCAGGCGGATCAATAAGCAATGGAATCTGGTAAAAACAGAACAATTGAGTAAGGAAGACTATATGGCAGAGGTACAAAGCATGCTAAGCTCGTATGGCGGCTATGAAGAGGTGGTAGAGAAGACCGTGAAGTATTACATTGAAAAGACGGGCGAGTGGACCTTGCAGGGAGAGGACAAGTATTGCCAGGACGCCAGGAAAGTGGCAGATGAAATTTTGAAAAAGTGAGGATCACGATTTCTGCAAAAAAGCAATTAGCAAATCAGAAGGAGAGATGTTTCTTTTTTTAGCAGAAGGTATTAGGGCTCATTCTAAGATGATTTTATAGGTTAAACGCATCAAAAGTATAAGCCATAACTAAAGTTGTGGGTTGAAGTAGTGACAATTTGGATTTGATGCGATTAACCTAGTGATTTTAAAACAATATCACAAGAAAGTTTGTCTAAGAAAGGTACTTTGATGAATCACTAAAAAAATAAATCAAAAATAAACATGGAATTATTAGATAAATTGAATTGGCGCTATGCAGCGAAAGCGATGAATGGCGAAAAAGTAGCACCCGAAAAAATTGACAATATTTTAGAAGCCATATCGCTGGCTCCAACTTCCAGCGGACTACAACCCTTCGAAGTC
This sequence comes from uncultured Saprospiraceae bacterium, assembly GCA_938015925.1. Lineage (GTDB taxonomy): Bacteria > Bacteroidota > Bacteroidia > Chitinophagales > Saprospiraceae > CALLVY01. The sequence continues at coordinate 20 of CALLVY010000043.1, read as the reverse complement.
TTCGTGATTACCAATCAAGA
>CALLVY010000042.1 GCA_938015925.1 uncultured Saprospiraceae bacterium | reverse complement strand
GGATTTTCTCCGGAGCAAGGCATTGGAGATGTTCGAGTCTTCCGACCAGCGGGAGTGGGCTTAAAAGAATTTCAGGTACAAATATTTTCTCCTTATGGTCAATTGCTTTGGGAGTCTACTGCACTGGAAGAAGGGATTCCTTCGGAAGCTTGGGATGGTACTTATAATGGAAAATTATTGCCGCAAGATATGTATGTCTGGAAAGCCTTTGGCATTTTTGAAGATGGCAGAGTTTGGTCTGGACAGGCCAATGAAAAAGGGAAACAGATGACGATGGGTACGGTGGTTTTATTGCGATAGGCAATAGCTGGAAGAAAAAATTGGAGTAGACCAACTTTCCTATAATTTTCAATAATTAGCGGACAATCTTTGGGGATCAAAGATTGTCCGCTTTTTCTTTCTAAGCCCGAGTATTCTCCATAAAAACTCAATTCTTTTTATTCCGCTCACCATTCTCGTTAAGTACACGACAAATGCCTAATAAATTTTAACTCTTTTGCTTTTGTGCAAGCCTTTACATCTAAAACATAAACCTCACATTTACAGAACTTTAGACTTAAATTTACTTCTTTTTCTCCTGGGAATAAAAAATTCTGCATTTGGTTAGCCCACTTTTAGATTTTAGATTTGTCTGAAATATAACCAAACTCTTTTTCCTTAAGTTTGTTTAAACACCAGACAATGCCCGTTAAAATCTCCGTAATTTGCGTAATTTTATTCTTGAGTCTTTTTCTGCTTGGCTGCACTGCAAAAAAGACAAGCCCTCCCAAGGAGACGCTTGTAGAAGACCAAATCATCGTATTATTAAGCAAAAATGCGACTCCTACCCCTTTAATTGAAACGTTAAAAGCATACGAAGCTAGCGCCAAAGGTCCAGCTAGTCGTAGCAAAAATCAGTGGGTGATTAGCTATAACATCAAGTTAATCAAACCTGAAAAAATGCTCGAAAAAATCAAAACTTCTGAATCTGTTCTGGAAGCATCCTTTTTACCTCTAAAAACAGAACTATAAATTACCAACGTTCAATACTACAATTAAAAAAATGAGACAAATCACTTTACTCACTACTCTACTTCTTTTTTGCAGCAACTTGCTATCGGCACAATCCGTCACCAAAAAGATTGATGCAGAGGTACAAGAAACTTTTGCAGAACATTTGGGTACTATTCCCGCTCTTAGGCATTTGGTGCCTTTGCCTCCAACGGATCCTGAAAAAAGAAAATTATCTAAGCTTCCCAAAAAAGCACCTAAAAACTTTGAAGGAAGGGGAAAGAAAAAAGTACTTTTTCCTGAATTGCAAAATGTGGGCCCTGATCCTATCCGCCAAACGGCGTTTAGTAGCAGTTCTTTTCCAGTTACTCCTTTGGTAAATACCAATGGACTCTTTAGTACTTTCGGATCGCCACATGATCCGAGTGGAGACATAGGAAAAGATCACTATGTTCAGGCCATCAATTCTACCCTCATCGGGATCTATGATAAGGGAGGAAATATCCTTACTTCTTTTTCTGCCAATACGCTTTGGAGTAAATTCAATTTGAGTTCTGCGGGTGATCCGATCATCCTTTATGATCAAGAAGTGAATCGCTGGCTCATCACTGAATTTCCTGATCCAAACTTTTTATTGGTCGCCATGTCCAAAACTTCTGACCCAATGGGAGAATGGGATGCCTGGAGTTTTTCAACTCCTAACTTCCCGGATTATCCTAAATATGGAATTTGGAATAATGCTTATACGGTAACGACCAATGAACAAGGACCTGGAGGTTTAGAAACCTACTTCATCAACCGAGAAGAAATGTTGGCTGGTAACTCCTCTGTATCTATTCAACGTATGGTTTTACCTGGTAACACCAATACAGAAGCTGGTTTCTTTGTAGCTACTCCTGTTGATTGGACTGGATTGACCCCTCCTGCTTCTGATCCGGTTATCCTAGCACTCAATGATTCTTCTTGGGGCAGTAGTCCGCAAGATGCGATAGAAGTTTTCTCTATAGATATTGATTGGGCGAACCCTAATAATACGTCCGTTAGTAATACAAGTATATTTACAAGCCCCTATGATTCTTATGCTTGTGAAGCTGATGGATTTGGCTTCGCTTGTGTTCCTCAAAAAAATGGAGGCGGCCTTGATGGTCTTCCTGAGATCATTATGAATCAGTCAATTTATAGAAACTTTGTTTCTCACGAATCTATCGTTTTGAATTTCATGACCGATGTAAATGGAAATGATTTGTCGGGAATTCGTTGGGTGGAATTAAGAAAAACGCCAGGCAATGATTGGTCGCTTTACCAGGAAGGTACTTTTTCACCTAATGATGGCCTTCATCGTTTTATGGCAGCGATGGCCATGGATGGATCAGGAAATATTGGTATGGCTTATAATGTCACCAGTGCGAATGATTTTGTTGGGCTTCGTTTTACCGGAAGATTAGCTACTGATCCATTGGGAGAAATGACTGTGGATGAATACAATGTAGCTGTTGGTACCAATGTCATTAATTCAGGGACTCGATTTGGAGATTACGCACATATGTCTGTTGATCCTACCAATGACCATACCTTTTGGTTTACTTCTGAATTTGCTACGGGTGGGAATTCCAGAACCAGAATTCTTGCTTTTGAACTTGGAAGATACAATAGAGACATCGCCCCAAAAGCATTTATCAGTCCGCAAACGGGTCCTGACTTAGGTGGTGCAGAAGTAGTCACGGTAGAAGTAAGAAATCAAGGATTAGATACCATCACTAATTTTGACGTGGCTTACAACCTTGATGGAGGGCCGCTCGTTTCTGACAATGTAAATTTTACATTGTACCCTGATAGTACCTACCTTCATACCTTTACTCCTACTGTTGATTTGATGCAAATTAAAGATTATAATTTTATGGCATTGACCAGATTGATTGGAGATGAAGCCGTAAATAATGATACCATCAGACAAGTCATTAGTCAATTACTTAGAGACGATGCTGGGATTACTGCCATCTTGGGTGGAGAGAACATCATTTGTGGAGACAATACTACGCTACAAATGGTACTGACTAATTTTGCAACGGAAAATTTAACTTCTTGTAAAATTACCATTACCCTCAATGGCGCTCCTTTCGATATCATCGAATGGACTGGAAATATTGCACCTGGAGAAAGCGAAGAAGTTCCTGTGGTTTTTATGAACCTAATGGAAGGAAATAATATCGTGATGGCAACGACTTCAGAGCCTAACAATAGCATGGATCAAAGACCCGTCAATGATTCGATGACAGACGAATTGGATGTACAATTAGGGAAAAATATTCTCACCCTTCGTTTGCGGACAGATTTTTCTCCAGAAGAAATTACCTGGGAAGTATTGGATGGTAATAATGCCGTAGTCGTTAGTGGTGGCCCTTACCCTGGTCAGGCCTTACAATTTATCGAAGAAGAGCTTTGCCTCGACCCTGCGCAATGCTACACCTTTGTCATCAAAGACTCTGGAGGAGATGGTATCTGCTGTGGTAATGGAGCAGGTAGATATACGATTAAAGATTCAGATGGAAATGATTTGATCAATAGCGATGGACAGTTTGGTTCGATCGAAGAAAATGATTTTTGTGCTGGATCAGGTTGTGTATTGGGCATTGAATTGGACGTCTCCAATGAAAGTGTTGGAGGCGCAATGGATGGAGTGATTATCGTAAATGCTTCCAATGGCGTTGGTCCTTTTTCCTATAGTATTGATGGAGGCTTAACCTTCCAGGATAGCAATGTATTCGGTAATCTTACTACTGGTGACTACGATGTAGTGGTTACGGATAGCAATGATTGTTCTGTTTCAGGAACAGCTAGTGTAGGCATTGGCGTTGGAACTTATGATCTAGGAGAAAATGTTTCGATAAAAATATATCCCAACCCTACCTCAGGCGTCTTTAGAATGGAAGCTCAAGGAATTGAATTAGAAAGTGTTTTTCTGAACTTGGCGATGTTTGACGACAATGGAAAATTGGTTTATGAAAGTCGCATTGCTCGTTATGATGACATTTATACCGGAACCCTATCTTTGTATGCTTATCCTCCAGGAGTTTACTTTTTGAAACTCTATGATGGAGAACGTAAAGGGATGGGTAAATTGATTAGAATTGTAAGAATTTAATTAAAAAGCCTTTATCGCATAGAATTTGTGTATAAAAAAGCCCTGGCAGTCGGAAGACTGCTGGGGCTTTTTCGTTTTCGCTATGTAGAGCTTCCACAGAAGAACTTAAGACCAAATTTAATCCCTTTTCATAAGCGGCAAAAAACGGCCTTTAGGATAACTTTCTTTTTGATCATAGGTAACAAATCCTTGTCGCGCATAGAAGGCTTCAGCATTGGGATCAGATTCGACCAGAATTGGCTTTTGTTCTTTGATCGTAGCCTTTAGACTTTCTTCCAGCAAAGTTTTGCCATAGCCTTTTCCGATATAGGCAGGGAGGATCCATAAATGTTCGACTTCGTAATGCGCTGCACTTTCCTGGATTAAGCAAAAACCAAAAATGGTGGCCTCCTCTTGAATTTTATAAATATGGTGCGCTGCAAAATCATTTGCATTAATCATTAAACCCGATCGCCACTGCTCCATCCATTCTTTGGGATAGTTCCAGTGCGACTTGGAAGCGAAGCTAATGGTATTGAGGAGGGGAAGGTCCGCTAATTCTGCTTTTATTACAAGGATCATTTATCGTAAGATTGGTTAGGGTTTGAGAAAAAATAAATTTTCTAAGTTTTAGTACTAGTGGTATTAAGTATTGAAGTTATTTAAAAACTACTTACTTGCTTGCAAAATGATCTTTAAAGCAATAGAGTTTATTCGAGCAATAGATTCAAGATTTTTAATCCAAAAAAATCGACTAGAAATCCCTTTTATAATAAGCCGCAGGCAGCCCTTTCCACTCCCCTTCCCGATCTAAGTAAAAATCACTTTTCTCCAGAATTCTTCTGGAAGGAATATTTTCAGGATCAATGACGGCGGTCAAAAATTTCAAACGTTTTTGTGCGATGGTATGAGCCACCAGATAAGCAGCGACTTCACTGCCATAGCCCTTTCCCCAATGCTTGGGTAAGAAGGAATAACCCAATTCCGCTTCGGTTGCACTTTCGTCCAAGACTATTTTTCCCAAGCCAATAAATTCCGACTCTTCTTTATTCCAAACGGTATAAACACCAAAAGCAGAATCCACTTTATTGATGGCCAAAATCTTGGAAAATTTTTCCTCCGCTTCCAATTTTGAAAGCGCATAACCCGTGGTATGTTTCATCACCTCCGCTTGACTAACCATCTGATAGTAACGAGAGAAATCTTCTTCCGCAAATTTTTGAAATCTTAATCGCTCGGATTGCATAGGCCTATTTTATTCTAAAAAAATCATTGCTCACTACCACTTACAAAGTTCTCACATACTTGGCACTTTCCTCTGCCCATTCTTCCCATCGATCTTTGTAATCATAAGGCACTTGCACCCATTCTTTCATTGGGCGATTCTTTCCGGAAGGATCAAACAATTGCGTACCATCGAGACTTAAGGCTTCTTGATGCACCTCTCCTGTTAGTTTAAAAACCATCTCCTTTCCATATAGAAAAGTAAATGCCTTTTTCCCAACTTTGAAACATAGTTTGCCAAACATTTTACCACTTATTGAATCTTCTACTTTGCCTCCAATGGCTAGAAATAGCGCTTCTTCTTGCATGATCTTTATTTTTGTGAAGATTGAAATTACAAAATCATTTGGAAAGCTGTAAAACTTTACCTAAAATTAGACGAACCTATGCACCTCCATTTTGAAAAACAATACCTTTTGCCCTTCCTGCTGCCTGTTTCTATTCCTTTTTTCCTTTTCTCTATTGGGGCTTCCTGTGCTTGCAAAAGCTAATAGCCAAGATAGTCTGCGTGGAAAATGGTCTTTTATAATTGAACC
>CALLVY010000041.1 GCA_938015925.1 uncultured Saprospiraceae bacterium | reverse complement strand
GAAATCAAAGAAAGTTTTACGAATCAAATCACGATCAAGGCGACTTTAGTGGAAGGAAAAATGCCAAAAGACACGCGCCTTGATTTTAAAAAAGACGCGGATTACTTAATCGTTTATCCTAGGACGATCTGTAGCCAGGAGGCCGCTGATATTGTTTTCAATCCAGAGAACCCGGACAAGATGCTTTATCAAAAACCCAATTGTAATCAGGAAGACAACTTACCCAAAATAAAAATTGTGATAGAACTTCCTCAAAATATTAAACTCTACGCTTTTACTGTTATGGATGGCGACATAGAGGTCAAAAATATGAATAGTTTCCTTTGGCTAAAAAACATCAATGGCAATATTAAAATTGCTTATCAAGAGAAGCCTAGTTTAGAAGCGGTTCTTTTTTCAATCAACGGCAATATTGAAATGAGTGTTCCTGCGGGAACTGCGACGACTGCTAGTTTTAAATCTTTTCAGGGTAATTTTTATACGGATCTAGAATCGGTTAGCGTTGCCCCTTCAACAGTTATTGAAGAAAACAAGGAAGATGGGTTTAAGTATCGGGTGGAACGGAAGCAGCAGATGGAAATTAATGGTGGGGGTACTAGATTAGATTTTGATACTTTTAATGGGGATGTTTATTTGCTTGCGAATAAGTAGGCAAATGTTCTTGTTCTTTTAAATTCCTGATGTTTCGTAAGGAAAGAACCAAAATAATATTAAACGAATCAAATCCTTTTGTATTCACTTTAAAATCAAAAAATTATGTCATATACCAAATATATTTTTCTACTCTTTTTACTCACTGCGCTCAGTCCAATTTATAGCCAGGTGGAAACGGTCAATATCCCTTTTGAAAATCCGACGGGGGCAAAGAAATTAAACATAGACCTTTTCCAATCTAGTATAAAAATCATTGGTACCGATCGCTCCGACCTATTGGTCAGATACGAAATCATGCAAGCTGATGAAGAGGAGCATATGGATAAGGACAATAAAACGGCGGGCTTAAAGAAAATATCCGGCGCTAATGTAAACCTGGAAATGACCTGTCAAAACAATGTCGCAAGCATTCATTCTAAAAACTGGAATAGATACATTACAGTGGTGATCGAGGTTCCTCGAAATATTGAATTGGATATTCATAAAAACATGGGAGACACCATTCTAATTGAACGAATCAATGGCAATATCAATATTGAAAACAACATTGGAGACATCATTGTAAAAAACACTAGTGGTGTGGTGAATGCGAGCAATACGGCAGGGAATATTTTTGTTCACTTCGATAAAATCCCGGAAGCCAAATCCATGATCTTTAATAGTACTACGGGAGAGGTCGACCTTACTTTGCCGACCAACTATAAAGCGGATTTAAAAATGAAAACAGAAATGGGGGAAATCTATAGCGACCTCGATCTTGTGATCAATAAAAATCCGGTAAGTACGGAGGCTCAAAACGAGAATGGGCATTTTAAATATTCCAATGCAGCCTGGACTTATGCTTCGCTCAATCAGGGCGGCCCAGTCATAACGATCAAATCTAAAATTGGTAGTATTTATTTGCGGAAGCAATAAAAACATTTGTCCTTCCTTCTATTCGATGCCTTCGGCTTGGGATAGGGGGAAGGACTATTTAAAGTCTTACCTGAAAGGAATCCAATAATATATTATTAAATTCTTCCTCATTATTGATCGGTGTTTCCTCTACTTTATCTCCACTTGTTCTTTTTAGAATATTTCCTGTGAGGGTAATCCTACCATTTTCTAAAGGTTTGGAAATCAAACGTTTTCCGGTAAAATGAGATTCGGGATGATGTTGGTGATAGTGGCACATACCAGCAAATTCGGTCAGCGCTCTGGTTTTATCCTGAAAAATATATTCAGGTCTCCAGACATCATTCGTTTTTTTATTGATCCTAAAATAGTCCTTTTCATAAGTATCAAAAACAAAGATTCCATTCGGATCCTTTTGTGTTTCCTCCAATACAAAATGCAAGGGCTTCATCGTAAAATCCCCAAAACCAACATCTGTCAAATACCTGGACTCCCCTATTTTTACCAAGATCGCCAAATGATCAAATTCTGCGCCATAGCCTTTCTTGTCATCAAAAACCCTACAAGAAACCATCGCCGCTTCAAAACCCAAACTCCGCAGCAATTCAAAAAACAAACCATTCAATTCATAACAAAAGCCTCCTCTATTGTCCTGAACAATCTTGGTATAAAAAGGATCTATTCCTAATTCAATAGGTCTCTTGAGGTAAACATCTAAGTTTTCAAAGGGCACTTGAAATAGATGAGCCCTTTGCAGGTTTTGCAAAACGTCTAAGGTCGGAGCTAAGGAGCCAGTGTATTGGATCCGCTGGAGGTAAGTCGATTGATTAAATTTCAAAACTTGGGGTGTGGTTTTCTAAGGTATTGAATATAGTACTCGCCAAGTTAATAATTTTTTGAATTAGGAGAACCACTTTTCCTGAAGTTCTTTATAGCGGGTACGACCGATGGGGAGGCTTTCATCGCTTTGTAGAACCAAACTGTATTTGCTGCCTGGCTCGACTCTGATTTCTTTGGCGCCGCGCATTTCTACCAAATAGGACTTGTGGATGCGTTCAAAAGTATCTGGCAAAATCAGATCGAGATTTTCAAGAGATTTGTTGTGGATTTCGATGTCTCCATTTTTCAGGTATAGTTCGGTATAGATACCTGCTCCTTTGATGTATTTGATATCTTCTACGGGTAAGAGCAATCTCTTTCCTCTTTTTTTGATGGCTAAAAACTTAGTAGTCGTGCCCGTTTCTTTTTTATCCTTGATTCGGCTACAGGCTTTGGACAAGCGTTCTAAATCGAAGGGTTTGGGTACAAAATCCAGAACCCCATATTCGAAAGCTTCGATGGCTTTTTCCTTGTAGGCGGAAATGATGATGGTGTGAAAAGATTCGGTCAACACGGATTTTAAAATATCAAAACCATTTTCTCCATTTAAATTGAGGTCGAGAAACAACAAATCAATATTGCCTTCTGCAATGATTTCTTGTCCTTTCTCCAAGGTATCTTCCTTGCGAATGGAAACGATGCTTTCGCCAAAAATAAGCCTTAACATCCGTTCAATCCGCCTGGCAATTCTGGCTTCATCTTCGACTATTAAAATTCTCATAGGGTATTTATTTTGATACTGGTCTCCCATCCGATGGGGGTCTCGCCAGAGTTGAGTTCCCATTGATTGGGGTAACTTTCTTGCAATCTCGCTTTAATGTATTTCAATCCCGTACCAACTCTATTGCTTTTTTTCTCTCGTTTTCTATTTTGACCAATGGTTTCTACGAGGTATTCTTTATAGCCTTTTTCTTTGGTAAAAGTCAATCGAAAAGTGATGCTCCCTGCCTCCCCTGGAAAACTATGGGTCAGGCCATTTTCGATGATCGTATGAATGATCGCGGGTGGAATCGTTTCTCTTTCTTCTATCCCATAGGCTTCCCAAATATAGTTGATTTCTTTGCGATAACTCATCACCTGCAGATGGGATTTACAAAGCTTGATTTCCTGTCCGATGGACACTTGTTTATTATCCGCCATTTCATTGAGCACCTCAAATTCGGAGGCGAGAGAATGAATAAACTTTACGCCTTCTTTGGGTTCTTCCTCGATCCAATCGATTAGAGAAGTCAGCGTGTTCATGATAAAATGCGGCTTGATATTTTTCTTGAGCAATTCATTTTTTAAACGCTCGGAAACCACCAGTGATTCTTCGTAAGCCAAGCGTTCTTCTCTCCTTTTTATCGTCAGAACATACAGCATCGCCAATACGACAATAAAGAAACAAGCGAATAAAATAATATCATAAGCTTTTACATACTTGAATCCCCAGTTGAAAGTATAAAACAAAGTCAAACAACAAAAAACAATGGCCAACAGTGCCGTAAGTGCTCCTTTCTTCCGTTCCAGAGAGGCATACAAAACAATCAACAAAGAAAAAATCCACATAACTATATCGTGATAAGCAGCGACCCAATCAAAATTATAATGATAGTTGTACTGGAGAAAAACAGTCGTTAAAAGCAGCATTCCCAAGAAGACTTTTTTCCAGGGGAAGGAAAACTGAATCATAAAATAAACCGGAACCAGCACACTGATCAACAAGTGAAAAAGCCCAATCAATTCCATCCTCGTTCGTTGAAATGGATACGGATAGAGGTAGAATAATTTTACATATTCCATAAGCAAGAGACTGCAAAACACCAAACAGGTAATCGCAAAAATCAAAGAAGCATATTCTTTCGGCGCATTAAAGAAAACAAAGAAAAAATAGATGGCCGTCAATAAAAATGCTCCTGCAAACATAAACATGAACTTACTCAATTGCACGGGGCCTCGCAACAGATCAAAGTAATCACCAAGTACAAAATAAGCATGCTGACTTGGATGTTCATGGCTCTTAGAAGTACGAAGCGACAAGACATGCCATCCAGGAACTAGCAAAGAATCAGGAACTAGAAAATAAGCCAAATAAGTTCCGGGAATTTCTTTTTTCCCCGCAGCTCCAAATTCGCCATTCGCTCCCACATAAGTACCATCCCAATAGGCTTGATACGCCCCTGTCGCACCTACAAAGATACATTGGTTTCGAAGTTCAAATTGCTCGGGGATAAAGATTTTTGACCGAGTCCAAAAAATGCCCTTGTCCGTAATGTATTCATCCTCCATCTCTTCTACCCAATGGCGATCATCATAATCTTTGGCCGCCCAAGCCATACTATCTCCGAGTTGAATGAGCTGATCTTCCGATTCAAAATAAACTTCATTCGACTCACAAGAGCAAAAGAGCATCGCTATAAAAGCGTATAAGAAAAAAGATATTTTTGAATTCATTGTTGTTTAATAAGATTCACTTAGAAGACTTTCACTTGATAAATCAAAGATACGGTATTAAATCATTGGACTCTTACCGTTCACAAGTCCTTTGAGCAGTTGAGAAGTGTTTGCTTTCAATTTCCCGAAAAAGGGAATATACTTGTATCATAATCATTTGGAAAACTCATTTAAAACCAAAAATACAACTATGAAATCATTGATCTATTTATTCCTTGCCTTCTTCCTCATCCCCAATGTGGCCATTTCCCAATCCAATATTCCTGCTCCAAGGACCGGAAGCATCAAAGGAAAATTAGTCAATGCTCAACAAGAGCCGGTTTCTTATGCCACCATTAGTGTCTTTGATCTGCAAAAAGAATTATTGCTTGGAGCAATTAGTGATGAAAAAGGAATATTCCTTTTGGAGGAATTACCATTGGATGCTTTAAACATAGAAATTCAATTTTTGGGATACAAAAGTATTCAGAAAGACATCGTACTTAGCAGAAAGAATAAAAAGTTTGATTTTGAAACCTTGGTCTTAGAAGAAGATCAACAGCAACTGGAAGAGGTCGTGGTCACGGCTGAAAAATCGCAATACCAATTGAGCCTGGACAAAAAAGTATTTTTAGTTGGAGAAGATGTTCTTTCTCAAGGAGGATCTGCTATTGATATTTTAGATCAGGTGCCTTTGTTATCTGTCGATCCGAGTGGAGCGGTGTCCTTGAGAGGAAGTAGCCAGGTTTTGATTTTGATCAATGGTAAAAGGTCGGGCTTGACTTTAAACAATGCGCTGGATCAAATTCCTGGAGACAATATCGAAAAGGTGGAAGTCATCACCAATCCATCTGCCAGATATGATGCCAGTGGGTCGGCAGGAATCATCAACATCGTTTTAAAAAGAGAAAGAGGGATTGGATGGAATGGACAAATCAGAGCGGAAGTAGGTCAACCTGCCAATCATACTTTAATGCCCGGAATCAATTATAAAGGAAAAAAGATCAACCTCTTTTCGAATATGCGATGGCGCTATTCGGATTATAATGGCACCTACTCTACTACACAAAGTACGCTCGTAGATAATCAGACCAACCGACTTCAACAAAATGAAGAGGAAGATCGTCACGATGACGGAATCTCTGGTTATTTTGGAGCCGACTTTTACCTCAATCCTAAAAACACCATTACCACTGCTTATTTCCGAGCAGATACCAAAGACAGTGATGAAACCACTTTGCTTTATGATCTAGAAGTAGCGGGGACGGATAAAAATAGTATTACGAGAAATGGTACTTCCGTGGAAAACAGAAGTTACAATCAAGTGGAAAGCAATTATACCCACACTTTCGACAAGGAAGGGCAAGAATTTTCCATCGACTTTCAATATGACTTTTGGAGAAGCAACAAGGATTGGGATTTGCTGACCGAAGGCGATATGCTGCTCCCTGGAATTGGTTCGCAATTGAGAACCAATTCAAAAGCGAGTAGCCAGGATTTTGTTTTACAAAGTGATTTTGAAAGTCCTTTAATGGAAAAAGGAAAACTGGAAGTGGGGATCAAAGGAGAAAATCGAATCGTCAACAATGATTATCTCGCGGAAGTATTCGAACAAGAAACCTGGACGGTTTTCAACCAAATCAATAATGACATTAACTACTCCGAAAAAATAGCGGCCGCCTATGTGGAGTACAGCAATGAATTCAAAAAACTATCGTATGGTCTTGGACTAAGATCGGAATATACCTTGGTCGATATTGAGGATGATGAAAAACTATTTACCGGCCAGCAAAAATACCTCAACTTATTTCCATCCGCTCATTTATCGCTTAAACTCAAAGAAGCGAACACTTTGCAATTGAGTTATTCTCGACGCATCAATCGGCCAAGCCTATGGAATTTATATCCTTTTTCAGAAATCGTAGATTTCAATTTACAGCAAATCGGGAATCCCAATTTAACGCCCGCTTACTCTGATGGATTGGAAATGAGTTTTCTAAGTGTTCAAGATAAATTCACTTTAAATCCTTCTGTCTTTTACACCGTCACTCAAAATCCTTTTCAAGATTTCTTATCACAAGACGAACAAGGCACCTTTCTTTTAAAACCAATCAACCTGGATCGAAAAGAAAGATTGGGATTCGAAGTTTCTATGAAATACCAACCCATTCGTGCGGTCAGTTTAAACGGCGAATTCAGTTATTATCACTTTAAAGAAGAAGGAACTTACCAGGGCCAAAATATGAACACGACGGGTGATTCCTGGCGCTTTAGAGTCAATGGTAATTTTAGTTTAGCAAAAGACATCAAACTACAAAGCACACTGGATTACCGAGGCCCGGACAATAGCGCACAGACGAAGATTCTTCCGACCTATGTCCTAACTTTTGGAGTGAGTAAAAACTTCCTGGAAGACCGTTTGAATATAAGCCTGCGCGCTTTCAACGTTTTAGATTCTCGAGAAATCCGAACCATTTCAGAATCCGCGGATTTTAAAATCGAACAAAGTTCTAAACGCTATGGCCCACGATATGGGATTAGTTTTCTATACAAAATCAACCAAACGGCCAGAGCAAGAATGCGTCGGGAGAATAGACAGAATCGTTAAAAGCTGCTAAGGTGATTTACAGGGTACCGTTTTCGCAAAACACCTTAAAAAAAAGAACCCCCAAGTATAGACTACCTGGGGGTTCCTTCACCTTATAAAATAAAATCTTTAAGCCATTACACGGTCAAGTGACTCGCATCGACCAGGCAATGTTCTCTGATATCTTGTACCATCGCAGGAGCTCTCATTTCAAACCAGTCCGTATGGCCTCGATCTTTCCGCGCTGCCATAATCGCATGTTTGACGGCAAAGAACACCGTATTGGCCAATACCAATGGCGGCTCTCCTACTCCCTTACTATTCATCATAAGATTTGGATTGACAGGTATCTCACTGCTATCGCGTGGAAACAAATCTACCCGAAAATCAATAGGGATGGTTTTAGCACAAGGCGGCTTGTAGGTCCAGGTATTTGGAGTATTCAATTGACCAGGCGTATTGGTCGTTTCTTTCGGTTCGAAAATAACGTCCTCCGTCAGCATATAACCAACCCCCATGATAAAGGCGCCTTCTATCTGTCCAATATCAATCGCAGGGTTCAAACTTTCTCCAATATCGTAGATGATGTCTGATCGTAAAATATTAGACTCCCCAGTCAATACATCTATTTCTACTTCCGAGCAACAAGCGCTATAGGTAAAACCATAAAATTGCTGGTCCTCCAAATTCTCTAAACCAGGTGTTGCATACAAAGCTTGAGAAGATAAATCCACCCGATTCACCTGAGCTTGCTTCACTACGTTATACCAAATCGTATTGGTGGGGTTTTCGATAGGAACTTTGGTTCTCCAGCCATCTTTATCCTCATAATCCCAATAATTGATCCCCAGCTTAACACAATGATCTTGCCCTTTTTCTTTCAACAATTTTAGGCACATCGCTTCTAGTTTTGCACGTTGTATTTCACAAGCTTTTTTTACAGCTCCACCATTCAGATCACTACCAGAAGTCGCTCCTGTTCCTATGGGATTGGGAACAGTAGAAGTCCGCGTACTTTCCATTTGGATTAAATTGATTGGAATATTTAAAGTCTCCGCAGCGACCTGTGCCATCTTCGTCATAATCCCCTGCCCCATTTCAATGCCACCATGCGATATCAATACCGTAGCATCCGCAGAATAGACATCGACCAAAGCACCACCTTGCATCAAGAATCCCAAATTATACCCCATTCCATATTTCAACGGAATCATAGAGATTCCTCTTTTCTTCCATTTGTTTTCATTATTGAATTTTTCAACAGCAGCAGCTCGAACCTTAAAGTCTGAAGTCTTTTTCAAGCGATCCCAAACATCCTGGATGATACAATAATCCAATTCCTGACCATAGGGAGTCAGGTCTCCTGCCTGGTAAAAATTTTGCTCCCGGACATCTTCTGGTAGCATACCGATTGCATGAGCAGCAGCTTCTATCGCTTCTTCGCTCACCAAAGAACTTTGTACCCCTCCATAAGATCGCATCGCTCCATTACTTCGCTTATTCGTAAACACGACATAACCTTCGGTCTGAAAATTGGGAACATTGTAACAATTGTCAGATCCCAGATTCGCACAATCCATTACATCAAAGGAGCAATCTTTAGAATTTCCTCCATCGGAATAATACTCGAGTGTGGTTCCTAGAATTTTACCTTTATCTGGCCCATCGGATACAATAGCAATATTGTATTCTCCAAGGAATGGGTGGCGACTTCCCACCATATAGGAATCTTCATTTCTCGGCATGGCCGTTCTAACGGGGCGATCTAAGAGCACACTCGCCAGAGCCGTTGGTGAAGCAACGTAGGGAGTCCGAGTCGTTTTCCCTCCATATCCACCTCCCAGACGTTTGATGTCTACGTGGATATTATTAACACCGATATTAAGTATTCCGGCGGTCTTGGATTGAATAGACGTTGGACTTTGGCTAGACGATTTGACTAACATTTCATTGTGTTCCTGTGGCTCGGTATAACAGGATTGGCTCTCCATATAAAAATGAATCTGCGCCCCTGTTTTCTGCGTACCCGCAACCACCAGGCAATCCTGACTATTCAAGTTCGTGGTTCCCGTTACGATTCCTGGATTCAAACCTTCCGGTCCTGATTTTATGACCCAGTCCAAATCGCTATTGGGCATCGTTATTTTTTGATTGTCATCATCTGCTTGGGTATAGCCAGGGAAAAGATTGACATAAACGTCATTTACCTTTTCTTGCGCTGCTGTCAATAAATCCAATACCAGTTCTGACGGTTGAGTGCTATAAGCAATACATTCAGTGGCAATATAATAGGCCGCATGGATCGCCTCCAACTCTTCTTTAGCGACAACAAACCCAATACTCTGTCCATAACAAGTAATCGCTCCTGTACTAAAAACAGGATCGTCATAACCTTTAAAATCGGGAAAGTTACTATCCGAATAAGACGATCCGTTATCGCCTCCTGTGGGAATATCCTTACTGGTGATGTAACGAAGAACGCCAGGATATTTTCCCTTTACATGTTCCAGAACCTCCTCCAAGCTTGGTGTTTCGCTTCCTGTATTGCCTGGAATTTGGTATTCAAAAGTACCATTGGCTTGCTTACTGGTAACAAATGCTCCTTGCACCCCTCGCACGGGAACAGGAATATCGTGGGTATAAATCGCTTTTCCCGTCGCCTGCTCGAAAGCGGATAATTTGATAACGGGTTGATTGACTGCAAATCCACTATCGGGAATATCATAAGTTTGTCTTCCAGTAGAAACTTCTCGATAGAAGCTAGCTCTTGGTGCCGTTTTATCTTCGATTGGGACCGGTACTACTTCCGTATCTTCAAAGGCAGAGATAAAGAATTTAAAAAGATAACTTTCTAATAATTGCTTGCGGTAAGCATCGGTAACTCCTTCGTCTGGCATATCCAAATACCATTGGGGTCGATCGGAAAAAATGGCCTCGATGTCGTTCCCTAGTGCTGCTATGGCACCATTCATGGTATCCGTTGAAAGCGGTTTACCTACTAAATAAGCTTCCGTTTGGGTAGCTCGAACGGGTTGGGTGGTGATGCCGCCCAAGATGAGATTAGCCTTTTGAATGACCTTAGCATCGTCATAGGTAATTTTAAAACCTGCGTTGGCTAAAGAGTGAGAATTTTCTTTTCGAATTGCGACCTTATAAGTCTTTATCTGATCGCGCCTATTCGTCATTGGGATGTGATAGGCAACCAAAATAGCCGTCGCAGCAAAGACTTCATCGCTATTGTATTTATCGACAAAATCCAAGAGGCTCATTTCAGATTTTATACTGGCGGCAGAGACCGTAACTCTTGTATCCATACAAGCCAAAGCGACAAATAAATCAGAAGGAAAAGGGTAACCATTTTTTACATTGCGCACTACCAGCATGGTATTCCCTGCCAGGGTCGCTACATTTCTAACAATTTTTCCAGCGGTCCGAATGGCCATATAATGCAAAGCCTCCAAACCTTTATCGGTAGACTTATACCTTTTATCCATTTGGTCTTCCAAGAGATCCAAAAATTCCGTGTAAGTCGTCAGCGCACCAACGCTTATCAATTCTGGTTTGATAGTAGTTCCTCTTAACTCCTCGATCGCTCCAATATTAATCATCACAGCAGGAGCCATCGGGTTAGCCCCGGGGATTCCATGAGAAGTATTTCCTGCTACTAGTTTTACGACTTTCCCCTTCCCTTTTTTCTCCATCAAAAGATGAGCATCCTTTAGACTAACTGGACGATAATACTCCACTTTTTCATTTCTAAAAAAAAGGGTTTCAGGATTTTCATTGAGGTAGGTCGTGCAAGGTTGTTGGGTGCCCACATAAGCAGTTGGTTGTTCTGCTGGATCAATTACACACGGAGGCGTATACTTACTGTCTTTTGCTTCATCCCAATCGGAGGCAAAGGTTTTCATGGCATAAAGAATCGGACGGAATCCGGTACACCGACAAATGTTGCCATCAAAAGCTTGTTCGATTTCGGCTTTGGTCATTCCCTGTTCTCCATTTTCTAAAAGCAGGGAATGCATATTCATTACAAAGCCAGGGGTACAATATCCGCATTGGGAACCATTGTTGGCTGCAATACTATATTGTACGGGACTGATTTCTTTTTCTTCGTTGACCAAACCTTCGACGGTCGTAATTTCCATCCCATCACAAGCTACTAAGAGTCGGAGACAGGAGTTTCCTGAGAAGCTTTCTATCGCTTGGGTCGATGGATTGTATTTTGTGAGGGTAACGGTACAGGAGCCGCAGCCGCCTTGTCCGCAGGCGTGTTTGGTTCCAGTCAATCCTACCTCCGTACTCCGTAAATAATCTACGAGTAAGGTGGTGGGATCGGGATTTAATATTCTGTGTTTTTCTCCGTTGATGGAGAATTCTAGGACGATTTTGTTGAAGGTATCTTCGGTGACCATGGTTTTTATTTCAATGGGTGAATTAGGGGGAATTTTTTGTGATTTTATAGGCAGGTGTTCAATTTTTTTTTGCTTACTTTGAACACCTGCTTAATGGGAATTTGTCAGTTTGAGTCAATTATATTTCCAAAATCTAAGATTCCTTTTCAAGGAGATAAAAGCACTTGATTTTTTTAACAAAGGCCGCCTGATGGCGGAAGCCTAAAGCATGTTACTTTTGCATTCGGCAAAAAGATACGAGTAAGCAAAACCCTTGTCAAAAAAAGGCAGCCCGTCCGCAAGCGGTTCGGAAATGTATTTCCTCATGTCAGACAATTTTTTGACTGCCACTCCCACTCCTTCTTTCGTCAGGAAATCTCAGACTTATTATCTTTAGCTTAACCTTTAAACTAACGTAAATACCTAGCTTAAACCTTACTGGCCATTTCGGCGAACTGGTTTGATTCCGCGATTGAATTGGTCGGCATAGAA
>CALLVY010000040.1 GCA_938015925.1 uncultured Saprospiraceae bacterium | reverse complement strand
AATGGAATTTTATAAGATTCCATATGCTTACTGTTTCCAGTATTATTAAAAGGTAAACGTAAGGTCAAACCTAAATGCGCCTCCAAAGTATTCGTCAATCGATAACTCGAAGTAAGGCCCAAAACGGAAGGCCAGGGAGCGATACCACTACTAGGTTCAAAAATACTATAACTCGTACCCACTAAACCACCGAAAGAAAACCGCTTGAACTTAGTAGGCCCAATCGGATCAGGATGATAAGCACTAGGAGAAAGTTCTAGAGAATCAAGCTGCGCAGAAGTATCCAAAATACTCGTAGGTAAATCCAACAAATCCAATAATTCTAAACCTACTGCTAAGCGATTAGTGGTGTTTGTAGCGGAAGAAGCAAGTGTCTCATCAAGTGTGTTTTTGTCAATCGCCTCTTGGGCTATTGAAGAAGCGACGGGTGGTGTATTAGGGTCTGCTGTGCCCTTATTAGAATTTACACCTCCCGAATTCGTTTCATCTGTAGGGCTTTCTTGGGTTTTGTTATTCTCTTCTTGAGTTGTCGTTTGGTCAATGGTCGACCCGGTAGTTTCGGTCGCTACATTTGAAGACTTGGTTTCGTTTGAAATCCCTTCAATTTTTCGACTAGTAGAGGAAGAAGAAAATGGGTTCATTGTTTTTTGCGCGCCTCCTACATTTAGAGTAGGCTTATCCGTTTTTTGTGCTTTTTTATTTTTAGCGTTTTCAATGTTTGATGATCCTTCAATAGAGGAAGTTGATTTTTGAGCCTTTTGTTTTTCGGAAGAAAGCGGCTCCGTGACGGAAGTATTCTTTATATTTTGCTTTGTCGCATTCGTAGTACCAGGAAGCAATCCCAATTCCGTTATGTCGCCAGTAGCTTCCTTTTCTTGATCTAAATTTTTTCCCAGGTCAATGGTATTTTCCTCTTTTTGTTTTTCTAAAACAGTAGTGGATTCTATCGACGACTCCGTGTTTGATTCTACAGCACTAGAAGAAGGATTTGTTTCGCTAAAAAAAGAAGCCCCCAACCAAAGTGCTGTACTGATGGTAATAATAGAACCTATAGAAATAATCGATTTCACAAATATAGAAGTACCCGGTGGCGGCAACAGATCGCTACTTCCCAAACCCTTTTCTGGGCCAGGTTGTGCGATTTGCTGAGCCAACTTAGCTTTCATAGCTTTCCAGTCGCCAGGGTCAAAGGGAGCCTCATATTGGCTCACCTTTTTCCGCATTTCCTGCTCTTGCTTATTGGTAGAGTCTAGACTCATATTTTATACATTTAAATAATGATTGTTAACAAGATCTCTAAGAATCTTTCGAGCTTGTCCTAAATGCCAACGGGAAGTCCCTTCGCTGATGTTTAAGAGTTCACTAATTTCTGAATGTTTATAGCCATCCAGAGCAAACAAACTAAAAACGTTTCGAGTAGCCGGGGGCAATTGCTGAACCAATTGAAAAATATCTTCGGTAGCCAAAGTACTCATGACCTCATTCTGTACAACTCCTTCCACCGTGGCATTGAAGTCATTTTTTTGCAGATATTTGGTTTTCTTTCGCACATGATCGATGGAGGTATTGAAAACAATCCGAGCCATCCAGCCTGAAAAAGACCCTCCTTCCGTTGCGCGAAAACTGTTGATAGAATCAAAGATTTTTAGAAAAGCCATATTCAAAACCTCTACCGACTCTTCCCGATTGGAAGTATAGCGTAGCGGTATTCCCAGCAATTTACCGGACCATCTCTTGTACAGATATTCCTGCGCAAGAGCGTCATTCTGACCGCAAGCCAAGCGAAGGGCCTCGTCAGAACTATGTTCGGTTAGCTTAATTGCTTCGTTTTTGTACATAAAAAATTTTGAAAGGGTACAGCTCTCTGAATTCTTTGTAAATGTAAAAATTTAAAAGATTTTACTTTTACTTCAATCCTCCAGTTATTTAGTACATCGAAGAGACCAAAAGAAACGTGGGGTCGATTGGCTTTTATTTTTTTGATAATTTTTTGCTCACTTTAAACCGCTTCTTTGGACAAGACCTATTAAAATCTTTACCCAAGTAAAAAATACCATTGTTTTTCACCTCAAATACATTTAACTTGCAAGTAATTCCTGTAGTGCGAATCTTTCTTTTTAACCAAAAAAAGCACTTCCTGGATTTACCCCGACAAGTATGGAAATTACCCTTCAGCATAAGGGGCAAAGCTTTTTGGCTGATTTGTCCAAACCTCTTGATCTCTCTATTCCTTTAAGAGAAGGACTAGATACCGTCAATTGCTTTTACGCACCACCGATGGAAACGAAGCCTGTGATCGCAGGGGATTTTATCGGTTCTACCAAGCAAGGAGGCTTAGTCAATTTCCTGAATGTTCGCCTAAACCCTCATGGCAATGGGACACATACAGAATGTGTCGGGCACATAGCAAATGGTGATTACACAATTAACCAAAGTCTTTTAAAGTTTCATTATCTTGCTCATGTAATAAGCGTTTATCCAACGAAGAACGTTAATGGGGATAGAATCATCCTTAGAAAGCAACTAGAAGAATTAGTCAATAAAGAAACGACACCAGCACTTGTTATCAGAACCTTACCCAACGATGGGTCGAAATTAAATAGGAATTATTCAGGTAGCAATCCCCCGTATTTAGCCGCTAACGCAATAGAATATTTAGTAGAATGTGGAATCGAACACTTGTTGCTTGATCTGCCTTCTGTAGATAGAGAAGAAGATGAAGGCAAATTGGCCGCTCATAAAGCTTTTTGGAATTATTCAGGAAATCGACGAACCAAGTGTACCATCACAGAGTTAATCTATGTAGAAAAGGAAATCGAAGATGGTTTGTATCTATTGAATATCCAAATTGCCAGTTTTGAAATAGATGTGAGTCCAAGCAAACCTGTTCTTTATCGACTAAAAGAAATTTAGACAACGAATCTTACAATTATAAAAAAGTAGATTTAGAACGTTAATTTTTAAGCGTTCTAATATTTACGTACACTTTTTAACCAAACCAAAATAAATGTAGTAGCATGCATTTGACTCCTTCAGCATATCGATCCAAAATTTATCGCGATTTCAAAGAAATTGATTCTTGTGAATATCGGAACATCATTCGGTTTTTTGAAGAAAACCAAAAAGATATCCATAACCTGGAATTGGAAGAATATTTCGAACTGATGGTCACCTACCTTAGTGCCTTGTTTGAAATTGGTGCTTACGAACGTTATTTGCGATTGGCAGATGGAGCGATAGAAACTTCTATTATCCACAATATTCATTTCTTTAGAGGAGAAGATGTTTACCGAAAATTGCTTTTTCGAAAAGCCGCGTCGCATTACAATCTTTTGCAAAATGAAAAAGCAGAGCATGTACTCCGCGAATTGATCAAGATGGATCCCTATGACGAAGATGCGATTAGCTTTCTAAAAAAATGTCTTTGGGTCAAGAAACCAAATTTCATTAACAACACTCGTGGTTTAAGTATTGTACTCTTTTTTGTTGCTGCCGCAATCATTGGCGCAGAATTATTATTAGTAAGAACTCACTTTCAAGAATATACGGCGATTGTAGAAATTAGCCGAATTGCGATTTTTGCTTTTGGATTGCTAGCGATGTTTAGTGGCGATATTTTCCATCAATTGCGTCTAACGCTCCAAACTAAAAAGTTTGTAGAGGAAATGCGTTTGAAAAAATAAACTCTATTAAGCATCAAGTTTTTCCGCCACCAAAACAGTCCAACCTGTTTTTCGAAAAGCAGTATGGACTTTTTCAAAACCAGCATCGCCCAACCAGGTGATTTGTTTTTCCATCCCTGAAGGAAAATCATAAGTGTCATAATGTTCCATTAAAAATTGCCACTCCTCTTCTTCCGTCCCTTGTTGAAAAGCTGCCTTCTTCCACTCTTGTAAATGTATTTCGTGAAATGCGTGATTGGCTTTTTCGATCATCAAATCTCCCATCATAAGTAGACCACCAGGACGAAGCCAGAAATAACATTTTTTAAAAAAATCCATTTTCTCTGAAGCCTGCAAATGATGAATAGACAAACAGGCAACGATCAGATCAAAAGTTTTTTCGGAAAAATTCAAACCTTGGAAAAAAGCTTGATGATACTGAAAGGAAGCAGCTGTTTTAAAACGCTCCTGACATCCCAAAAGCATCTCCGCAGAAGCATCCACTAAATGATAATTGGAATTGGGAAAAGCAGATAATAAAACTTGCGTGACATTTCCATTGCCACAACCTAGGTCGAGGATATTTTGTGGTACAAATTCTTTGGGCAAATATTTTGGAAGGTCACCGACCATGTTTTGATAGCAAGGAACCCAGCGAAGAATCTTGGCAGTATAATCATCGTAGAGTTCGTCAAAGACTTGATTGATTTGCATGGCTTGAAAGTTTAAAGGATACAGGAAGTGTATGAATTTAAACTTTTATGGAGTAAAGGGGAAGGAATTTTTTGAAATATTATTGGTAAACCTAAAAAATGAGAAGGCAGTATTCCATCCAAGCACTTACTTAACGAATCAACACCACAACTCCCGTTTTTTTAATCTGAGTACCATCTTCTTGAGTGACCTGAATGACATAGGTATAAGCACCTCCCGGCACCAATTGCAAACCATTTCTTCCCGTCCAACCTTCATCGATATCAGTAGTTACAAAAAGAGTGCCTCCCCAGCGATCCAAAATCACCATTCGGTAATCAATGTTTTCACCAAAAACAATCACGGGCTTAAATCGAGTATTGATTCCGGAAGGCATAAATGCATTGGGTACAAAAATATTGCTGGGCTGTCGAATACAGGTTTGATTGGATCTGGAGGAAAGTTGTTGAATCGTACCATCCGGCAGTTCATATTCTGCATTGGCAATGACGTGATAGCAAACATTTGCTTCGGCTTCAATATTGGGGTCTACCAAATCCGAAAAAGAAGTTCGACTATCAAGAATGGTTTCTAGCAAAGTTTCTTGGCCATCGACGGTTCGGTAAAGCTCATAATCTTTGAGACTTCCTCCTTCTATATCATAGGCCGTCCAGTCGATTTGGTTGGTCAAGTTTTCTTGAGGAATACCAGAAATAAAAATAGTGCTGGCATAATTCGATTGGAAGGTCGTATCACAAAGATCTTTGGTTTCGATGCGAAAATATTTTTTCCCTTCCTGCGGGTTTAGTAAATTTTCCACCAAAATATTTTCTCCTTGTAAAGGATTGCTGGGATTTTGATTATTGAATAAAGTGTAAGCATTATTTTGCGGCGCACTAAAAAAAGCGACTTCCTTAATCTCGGCATCCGTATTCCAAGACCAATTGATATCAATGCTATTGTCGGTATTGACGGAGATATTTTTCAAATCCAAATCCCTTACGGCCTGAATAAGTTGAGGGTTAATTTCAACGGTATTTGACTTTGCAGAAAAACTACTTCCAGTATGAAAGGCTTCAATATAAAAAGAATAGAGATGTCCTTTCAAAGCATCTGGATAGGAAAAAGCAGTAGCGGACGAATTGAGGCTTGCGACTAATTCCAATGGACCATTATCAAAAGACAACCAGACTTCTTGCCGGTCAATACCATTTTCCCAGTTTCTATATTGGTTCCAATTCAGGTTGATGGTTTGGGTACAAGGATCAACACTTTGCTGAAGAAATAGAGAAGATTGTGGCAAACCAAAAATACTACCGCTTCCACATTGATCAATGGCTATGACAAAATAGGTTTCAGATTGAAGGTCAGAATTTGCATTAGAATCCAGGTAAATAAGATCAGGAACATAAACCGTATCAACGGGAAGCGTTCCTAAACTAGTCGTACGATAGATGATATAAGCAAAAGTTTCTGGAGAGGCACTAGGCGACCATTCGACCCGAACTTGGTTGGCTTCTACGCTGACCGTTTCTAGGTTTGGTACCAATGGAGCTTGGTTGTCGAGAGTCTTGGATGGAAGGACGGGGTCGCCAGGGCAATTGTGATTGCTCTCCATGTAATAAAACCGCTGTTGGTTAATAGGATTGGGATGGTAAAAATCAAATTGAGTAGGATCGGTGATATTGGCCAATATAGAGAAAGGTCCATTGACGTTATCGCTAAAATAAATATCAAAAGATTGAAAAGGACCACAAGCATTAGGCGTTGGATTCCAAAATAAAGTATCACTACGAACACATAAAAAATCAGGAGGCAATACCTGTGCTTGTCCCCATGCTGCCGATAGGCAGAAAGAAAGAACCAAGATGAATCTGAATTTTTTTGGTATAAAAATGTTCATAGAATAAACGCTAAGGGACGGAAAAAAATCTGGATTTATTTACTTCGTGAATCTTCCTTCGATCAGTTTCCGTCAAATTACTAATGAAGACCTTTTATTGATTGTCTAAATGCTCTTTAAATTGTGCTTCCAATTTTTCCATTGGATAAATATCTACTAACTCATACTCTAGTACAAAATTGTCGCCGATTTCCTTTTTGTAATAAATCAAGCCAATGTCTTTGGCGTAAAATTCGACGCCATTGAATTGTTTTTCCAAATGCCCGTCATTGAAATCATCTACCAACTCTTTTACTTCAAAAACGACACAGTCGTGATCTTTCCCCTGGTAAACATACTTATCTTTCCCCTTATAACGTCTGTTGCGAATTAGTGTTGTCGTTTGCAAAGGTTCCTTCTCAAAGGTCCATTTTAGTTTAAATAAAAAGATACCTCCGGAGTCTCTCACCGTAAAAGGAAAAGCATTATCGGCTTCAACTTCAGCAGGAAAACGAATTTGTTGCCCTAAACTGTCCATTGAATACAAGAAATAATCGTCCATTAGACTACCATTATGCACAATCTCTGATCTAAAAAACTGCCGAACCATAAAATCAGCTTCATAATAATTCCCGGTAAAATATAGAGCGGTATCAGTCTTTACACTTTTAAAATACCAATAGGATGGCGCCAAACTATCATTATTGACCGCACGATACTCATAAACGAGGCCTTCTTCCAATTGTTCAACAGGATAATAATAGGCTCGAATATCAATTCGATCATCTTCTGTACAAGACAACAGCCAAAACGGCAGCGTAAAGCAATAAAGCAAAAAAATAATATGCCTATTCATCTTAAATGTTTAAAATTAAATGCCATTTTGGCGTAAAAGTAATAAAAAGAAGCCTTGGTATAAATTGTGATATTAAGAATATACATCTCATACGATAAATAGTTCGAAACTAAAGATGAAATAATAGCTCGGAAGACAAATAAAAACAGCCATTTTGTTGCAAAGCACTTTCCTCTCAGACTATCTTTGTTGCTTCAAATTAGCATTCAATTAATAGAAAAAAATATGTTCAAATTTATCTCAAAATCAATCGGTAAAATATTTGGCTCCAAATACGATCGCGATGCGGCCGAATATGAACCAATTGTGGATCAAATCAACGAGGAATACGATCGCTTAAAAAGCTTGAGTCATGATGATTTGAGAAACCGAACGATTGAGTTTAGAAAAAGGATTGCCGATCACTTGGCTGGAATTGATGAAGACATCAATGCAACGAACCAAGAAGCATTGGATGAACCTAATTTCGCCAAAAAAGAAGATCTTTTCTTAGCGGTAGACAAACTCAAAACGGATCGAGACAAACACCTCGAAGAAATCTTAAAGGAAATTCTGCCGGAGGCTTTTGCCGTTGTTAAAGAAACAGCACGTCGTTTTACAGAAAACGAAAGCATCCAAGTAACTGCTACCGAACATGATCGCAATATAGCAGCATTCAAAAATCATGTAATAATCGATGGCAACCAGGCAACGTATAAGAATTCCTGGACAGCCGCTGGGGGAGAAATCACCTGGAACATGATCCACTACGATGTACAGTTGATCGGTGGTATGGTTTTGCACGGTGGTAAGATTGCGGAGATGGCTACAGGGGAAGGAAAAACTTTGGTAGCAACCCTACCCGCTTACCTCAATGGATTATCGGGTCAAGGTGTTCACGTGATTACCGTCAATGATTATTTGGCAAGAAGGGATTGCGAATGGATCGGACCGATCATGGAATTTTTATTCCTGACCATTGATTGTATCGACAAATACCGACCACATTCTCCAGAGCGACACAAAGCTTACCAAAACGATATCACTTACGGAACCAATAATGAATTTGGATTCGATTACCTAAGAGATAACATGGTTCGTTCTTTAGAAGAGCGCGTACAAGGAAAGCACCACTATACCATGATAGATGAGGTGGATTCGGTCTTGATTGATGATGCCCGAACTCCTTTGATCATCTCTGGTCCGGTTCCTAAAGGAAGTGATGAACAAGAATACATGGCACTCAAACCAAGAGTCGAAGGACTGTTGGCTGCACAGAGAAAATTGGCAACAGCCTATTTGACGGAAGCCAAAAAATTATTTAAAGAAGGAAATAAAGGAGTGGAAGAAGGGGACATGGGAATGGCTTTGCTGAGAGCGCATCGTGCTTTGCCAAAATACCAACCTTTAATTAAATATTTGAGTGAGGAAGGCGTGAAGGTTATTCTGCAAAAAACAGAAAACCACTACATGCAGGAGCAATCCAAAAACATGCATTTGGTAGATGAGCCTTTATTCTTCACCATTGAAGAAAAAACACGTAATGTCGACCTGACGGAAAAAGGAGCAGAATTCCTAGCCAAAGGTGGAGATGATCCTCAGTTCTTTATTATGCCCGACATTGCCACAGAGATGATGGAAATTCAGGCGGATGAAGAAATGTCGATGGAGGATAAAACAGAGAAAAAGGAAAAAGTAATTCAAGATTTCTCTATCAAGTCAAAGCGTTTGCACTCCATCAATCAGTTGTTGAAGGCTTATACGATGTTTGAGAAAGATGAGGAATATGTAGTGATGGATGGTCAGGTGAAAATCGTAGATGAGCAAACAGGACGGATGATGGAAGGACGTCGTTACTCGGATGGTTTGCACCAAGCATTGGAAGCAAAAGAAAATGTAAAAGTAGGAGACATTACTCAAACCTATGCCACCGTTACTTTGCAGAACTACTTTAGAATGTACCACAAGTTAGCGGGTATGACGGGTACTGCAGAGACTGAAGCAGGAGAGTTTTGGGAAATCTATAAATTGGACGTTGTGGTAATACCAACCAATCGTCCTATTGTCAGAGATGACCGCGATGATATGGTCTTCAAAACCGGCCGTGAAAAATACAATGCAGTAATTGATGAAATTGTATCACTTAGTAATGCTGGACGCCCGGTATTGGTAGGTACGACTTCCGTAGATATCTCAGAAAAACTGAGTAGAATGCTACAAATGCGAGGCATTGATCACAATGTATTAAATGCCAAGCAACACCAACGGGAAGCAGAGATTGTAGGAGAAGCAGGAAAGCCCGGGAAAGTAACACTAGCGACCAATATGGCTGGACGGGGAACGGATATCAAACTGAGTCAAGGTGTTATTGATTCTGGTGGATTGGCGATTATTGGTACTGAGCGTCACGATTCTCGACGAGTAGATCGACAGCTTCGTGGTCGTGCCGGACGTCAGGGAGATCCAGGTAGTTCTCAGTTCTATATTTCTTTGGAAGATAACTTAATGCGTTTATTCCAATCGGAAAGAATTGCCAAATTAATGGATAAAATGGGGCACCAAGATGGGGAAGTAATTCAACATTCCATGGTGAGTAAGTCCATTGAGCGTGCGCAGAAAAAAGTAGAGGAAAACAATTTTGGTATTCGTAAGCGTCTCTTGGAGTATGATGATGTTATGAATATCCAAAGGGAAGCGATTTATAAGAAAAGGTCAAATGCCCTTTCTGGAGAACGTCTTTCTGTAGATCTTCATACGATGTTTATCGGTTTGACCGAGAGCATTTATTATCAGCATCAAGCGGAAGGTAACTATGAAGGATTCCGTCAAGAGTCTTTCCGACTTTTGGGAATGGATCCTAAAATTGGTGAAGCAGAATACAGAGATGGAAATGCTCAAGAAGGTTTAGAACTATTTCAGGAACAATTCCAGGAATTCTATGATCGCAAAGCAGCTAAAACAGCAGAAGTTTTAATGCCGATCATCAAAAATGTTCAAGAAAATGAAGGACATCGCTACAAGCGAATTTCTATCCCCTTCACCGATGGTCGTTCCAAACAACTTCCTATTTCTGCAGGATTGCAAGAAGCAATAGAGAGCAATGGAACTACGGTAATGAAAGATATTGAAAAAGCAGTAGCCTTGGCTGTTATTGATGAAGAATGGAAAGAGCATCTTCGTTCTATGGATGAATTGAAAGAATCCGTACAAGCGGCTTCTTTTGAGCAAAAAGATCCTTTGGTGGTCTATAAGATGGAAGCTTACAATCTTTTTGAAGGCTTAATTTATAAAATTAACGAACAAGTAACTTCTTACCTCGCTAAAGGTGTATTGGTGTTTCAACAAGACAATAGTCTAAAAGAAGCACGAGAGCAGAAAACAGATTTGAGTAAAGTAAGAACGAGCCGCCAAGATGATGCCGCTCGCCGTAGAGCTGCAGAAGGTGTTAGTCAAAAAGCGAAGCCTGAAACAGTAGTACGTACCGAGAAAAAGGTCGGAAGAAATGAAGTTTGTCCTTGTGGAAGTGGTAAGAAATACAAACATTGCCACGGAAAATAAAGGATTTATTAAAATAAAAAGAACTAAAAGAGCAGTATGGGGAACCGTGCTGCTCTTTGTTTTTTGCTCCAGAAGGTAAAAAAATCAACAATAAATAGACAAAATGCAATTCCCTGGAAGGTTTTGCGGTCGATTAAATGATTTTTAACCGTGCTCTAAAATTTAAACAAGCTCTATATCAAGGAAGTCCAAAATTTATGATAAATTGCAATTAGAAAACACAGAGGGAATCACGATTTGAAAATGAGAACGTAAATGGATTTGGCAAGCTACATAGATCACACCGTATTAATCCCCGATTGTACCAAGGATGACATTACCAGAGTCTGCAATGAAGCATTAGAACATGGCTTTTTTGCAGTTTGTATTCCTCCTTACTATGTGCGGTTGGCAGCAAAATTATTAGAGGATACTCCGGTAAAAATTGCGGCAGTTGTTGGATTCCCTATGGGATATTCGGCTATCCCCGCAAAAGTGGAAGAAATCAAAAGAGCCATTGACGAAGGAGCGGATGAAATTGATATTGTGGTTAATATTGCTGCGATTAAAAATGGCGATTGGGCACATGTTCGCAATGACATTGACGGTGTCACCATGGCCGTTCACCTC
>CALLVY010000039.1 GCA_938015925.1 uncultured Saprospiraceae bacterium | reverse complement strand
TGTTTGGGGATAAGATGAAAAAATAGAAAACTCATAAACTGACTAAATAAATCAAGCCTCTAAGTAGTAAATAGGATACTGCTTAGGGGTTTTCTATTTTTAAAATAAGCGCTAAAGCAATAAGCTGTTCGCTAAGATTGTGATCCCATCCATAAAATTTTATCTTTGGCACCAATGAAAAATGCCAATGCATCTACTTTGTCAAGTACTCCTTTAAAATGGGCTTCCTGGGTCTATTTGTTAGGCTTGCTTTTGGGGGCGACGTTGGCTTTTTCTGACGACGTTTTGGATCGTACTTTTTTACCTCGTTTGGGATTGGCTTTTTCCTTGCTTCCGATCCTTGCGTTTATAATTTTCAAAGAAAGGAAAAAGGTGCAATGGCCGCAGATCAATCTGTTTTTTTATGCCTTTTTACTTTTCTTTCTTTGGAACCTCCAAAGTCTTTTTTGGGTAGATACCTTTTCAGAAGCCCTGTTGGAATGCCAGCGAGTGTTCTTGTCTATCGCCATCTTTTGGTTAAGCTTATTTTTTTTGAAAAATGACGAAGAATTTGAATCCCGACTTTTAAAACTCAGTTTACTGCTAGGTCTTATTGCGATCGCTATAGCCACCTGGCAGATTTTTCAAATTGGAGCTTTAGATAAATTAAGTTTGTATGAGGTGAAAGGAATTTCCGGACATCGAAACCTGTTTGGAGCCTTTATGTTTTTGATGTTGGGCTTTGCTTTAATGGCCGCAGAAAAATTACCTTCCTTTTGGAAGATCGCAGCGAGAATTGTGGCTGCTTTATTCTTACTCTTGCTTTTTATCTTGCAAGCTAGATCGGCTTGGGTGGCTTTGGTAGCAGGCAGTTTTTGCTTTGCCATTTTGTATGTTTTCAATCATCAAAAGATCCGCTTGAACTGGCGGCTTCCCCTGCTTGTTTTATTCCTTTTTATACTTAGCCTTTCCTGGTATTCCTGGCAAGGCGGATTGTCTCAGTTTTTGGAGCGAATCAATGTGACCCAATATTTGGGATCAGAAACAGCCATCGAGCGACAGCGTTTATGGAATAAGACCCTTTGTACTTTTCAAAAGAATCCGATAAGCGGCGTTGGCGCAGGAAATTGGCAAACTCATTTTGCCGGATGTAATATTCATGGTTTATACAGCGTCGAAATCAATAATGTAACCTACCAAAGACCACACAATGATTTTCTCTGGGTTCTTTCAGAAACTGGATTGATCGGGTTTCTATTGTATCTCTTCTTCCTCCTTGGCCTTCTTTTTTATGGAATAAAATATTTAAAAAGAACCACGGGAACCAACCTTTTTCCTGGAATGACTCGTCTTTCTTTATTAGTGGGACTATTGGTCATTGCCTGTTTTTCTTTTCCAAAAGAAAGGGTAGAGTTAATTGTATGGATGTATATTTTGCTTGCGCTGATCTATCATCATGCTGCCTCCACCAGAGATCAAAATAAAAGAGATTCCTTTTTAGGTCAAATCTTGTTGATCGTATTTATGGTAGGTAGTTCTTTTTCTGTCTATACTTTAGGGCATAGAGCCCAAGGCGAGTTTGAAATGAATCAAATTTATTTCCTAAAAGCTTATCAAAAATGGCCCGAATTACTAGCCGCTTGTGATGCAGGAGAAAGTCGGTTTTACACCCTCGACCCCAATGCCATTCCTATCAATTGGTATAGAGGTACCGGTCATTTTTCGCAAGGAAAATTTGCAGCAGCCAAAGAGGATTTTGAAGAGGCATTAAAGATTGCCCCTTATAGCCAACACTGTTGGAATGACCTGGGAAGTTGTTTGGAGAAATTAGGACAAAGAAAAGAAGCAAAAGATTGCTACCTCCAGGCATTGACAATTAGCCCGATGTTTAATGACCCGAGGTTGAATCTAGGAATTCTGTATTATAAAGATGGGGATTTTATCACCGCCAAAAATTATTTCACAAGCATGCAAGATAGCATCAGAGCCAAGCCTTACCTGGAAATCATTGAACAAGCTCAATCTCAGAATTGAGCGACTAGAATTAGGCATTGTTTTTTCTTTTACTTATATTGTATGTTTAACAGATAAAACCGACTAAACTCATTATCTGAAACTTGAAACCTCAAACCTTTTTTATTATAGCTTATGAAAATTAAAAACCTACTACTGCTTTGTCCTTTATTTTTACTCGCCTTTCCTGTTTTTTCTCAACAGATTGAACTCGATCCTGCAAAAGGATGGCAAGGGCGACTAATGGACGTCGGTATCTCCGGTACCAATACTTTTTTCGCTTCCGCTTCCGCTACTTGTGGAGCTTTGGAAGCAGATAAGGTCACCTTTCACCAAGGAATGACTACCTTTTCTCCCATCAACTTAACCGTAGAGAATAATACCCAACTTTTTACTCAAGTAGACATCCCTTCCTCTTCGCCAATTGGCCTTTATGATGTTATTTTATGGGCAGGCCAAGGGGGCTGTGAAGTGAGTTGCCAGGATTGTTATGAAATTTTCCCGAGATCATCGATTACGGAAGTTACGCCTAGTGAGGAGAAAATTAATACGACGAATACGGATGTAAGGATTACCACTGATTTTTCTTGTTTTACCCAAGGGTCTTCCACCTGTCAGGTGAATGCCGGGAATGTACGTTTTTTCCAACCTGCACCAGGAGTTTTTGATTTTACTCCTAATAGTGTTACTGTCGTAGATGATAAAACGCTTATCGCTAATATTGATGTTCCTTCTTTTGCGATCATTGGCGACTATAATGTAGTCGTAGCAGAAGGCTACCCTTGTGAAGCTTCTTGTGAGAATTGTTTTGAAGTTTTGGAAAATCCTTTTATCGATTTAATCTCTGGAAAAGAAGCACTAGTAAATGCGGATGTCTCTATTGTTTTAGAAATCTTTTTTGCAGATATAGCAGGTTGCGCTTATAATGAGGTATCGGTTTTTCTTCAACAAGGTTCTTATACGATTATTCCTGAGTCGGTTACGGTCAATGGGCAAATCGTCACATTGGAAGTGACCATCCCGGATGATGCACCTTTAGGGGTTTATGATATCGTTGTTGGAGATGGCTTAGGTGGTGATTGCGGTTATGTATGTGAAGGTTGTTTTACGGTCTTGCAAAATGTAGGAACCGTAGATCCTATATACGAAGAAGAACTAATCGTTTATCCAAATCCAAATGATGGAGCTTTTATGATCTCTTGTGAGAAAACAATGAAGAATGCGAATTTGGTGATTTATGATTCGGCTGGAAAATTGGTAATCCATAAGCAGATTACTCAATTTAAAAATACGCCTGTTTTCTTGGAGTCCAAAGGCGTTTACTTTATCAAATTAACAACAGAAGAATCTACTTCTATTCAACGCATCGTGGTAGAGTAAAAGTCGGATTTTAAATAAAAAAAATGCTGCGAATAAATTCATTATTCGCAGCATTTTTTTTGCCTCAACTTTCTTTCCGACTCTCTTTAAAGCAGTCTACTAATTTTTCCCAATCCGCTGTTTCATTAAAAACATGAGTAGATACGCGAATAGCATTGCCCCGCATAGAGGTAAATACCTTCCTTCGATTCATGGCTTCTTTTAGTCGCTCACTATCAAAATGTTGCGCTGTGATTCGTATGCCCATCAAGTGGCTTCCTCGCCATTGTGCTTCTTCTAAAAGACAACCCATTTCTTGCAATTGTGGAATAAAAGGAGCAGAAACTTCCGCGGCATATTGTTGAATATTAGCGACTCCCCAGGCTTCAATTTGATGCAGAGCAGCAATTTGCATCGGCACATTGATAAAGTTGGATTGTTGCCCCATAGAATACCGACCAGCAAGGGGCTGATAGGCTGATTCATAATTGACCAAATTTCGAAAATCTTCACTTCCTTTTCGATTGATCCAGTTTTCCTCAATCGGTGTTCCCTGATCAAAGTAGGGACCATAATAGGCCAAAGACATTCCATAAGGTCCAAAAAGCCATTTGTAGCCGACAGAAACCAATGCATCCAATTCTATTTCCTGAACATCCAAAGGCAAGGCGCCCAGCGATTGCGAAGCATCTACGATTAGTAAGGCTCCCACTTCACGGGTTCGTTTCCGAATGGCCTGTAAATCAAAGCGTGTTCCATCTGCCCAATGGACATGACTGATCGTTACTACAGCTGTAGCTTGGTCAATACTTTCCAGGATTTTTTGATTCCAATTTTCACCCCGACCCGGACCTTCTTTTCCACGGATACATTCAATCTTTGCACCAGCAGATTGTGCTAGTTTTTCCCAGCTGTAATAATTGCTAGGAAACTGATCTTCCACCATTAATATCTGCTGTCCAGGTTTCAATTTTATGTTATTCACCACATTGGCAATCCCATAAGAAGCGGAAGGTATGACCGCAATCCTCTGATAATCTTGAGCATTGATGATTCGAGCAAAAGCTTTTTTTAGAACCTCTACTTTCGTGAAAAAATCTTGCGGGCTTACCTCATAGGGCCGTTGCTTGGAATGAATACCTTCGATGCCTGCCTCCACAACTTTTTGGAAAAGAGGAGACATGTAGGCACAATTTAAATAACTGACCTCCGGTGGCAATTGGAAAAGAGAACGTTGGCTTTGAAGCATAGATTGGGAGTATTAAAACAGCAATAATTAAATCAAATATTGAAAAATTAATTCGGATTTAAAGCAGCATAATTTTTTTGGAATAAAGGAGACTTTATTCGAAATGATATTGTATGGCTAAAAAATTGTCTTTTTTCCGCACTCTGCTTGCTGCCCTTCCGTGGTCACGGTTTAGCTCGTTCCTCGTGAACCTCCTATGTCGGTTTCTTCACTTTGAGTATTAGTGCGGC
>CALLVY010000038.1 GCA_938015925.1 uncultured Saprospiraceae bacterium | reverse complement strand
AAGCGTCGTTAGGGCTCCTTTTGCAAGTTGACTATTAACATCGGCTAATTGATTTTGCAAAGCACTTTGTTTGGCTTGAATTTTAGCAATCACATCTTCGTTTTTCACTTCTTTAACTGCCGTACTCAAACGAGTAGCATCCTTGGGTATTATAAGTATTTGCAAGATGCATGGAATCCAATTGAGTTTCGATCGGTTTATTTCTTGCTCGTTCCATATTTTTTGAGTTTATACAATTTAGAATGTTAAAAAAATAAAACCATTCGTGCTTACTAAAGATAATAAATACTTTTTATTATCTAAAAACACCAATCAAGTTTGGAGCGCTTTGCTCTCCTGCATTTATGTTCTGAGATTATAAAAGGTTATCCTTAATCCGAAAACTTGTCCAAAACAAGGCTTTTTTATCTATTTATCATATCCCCATTCTCTTTCTCCATAATACAAATGTAAAACTCCTGTGATAGTTCTGTTACAATTGGCGCTTATCTTTGTAGGGATATTTTGATTCAATAGAACCCGCAAAAATTCCAAGCATGACTGCTCACATTTCGTATCAACTAGGGGACAATGAAAAATTACTATCTGCCATTCAAACAGAAAAAGAGAAGGAAGCAAACTTGCTAGATATCCGTTCTAAAACCTACAAGAAGAACGACTATATCTACTTGTCTCAAACACTTCCCAAAGATATTTTTGTAATCCAGAAAGGACGGGTAAAAATTGGTTCGCATCAGGAAGGGCCCAAAGAGATCATCAAAAACGTATTGCATCAAGGTGCTTTTTTTGGCGAGTTGTCTTTAATTGGCGCTCCCAATCGCATTCACTTTTCCATGGCAATGGAAGACACGACTTTGTACATTTTAAGCAAAGAAACCTTCCAGCAATTGATCAAAAACCATCCTTCTTTGATTTCTTTTTTACTAAGAGAATTGGGCAACCGATTGGTGGACATGGAAGATCGATTGGAATCTATGGTGTTTAGAAATTCCCGATCCAGAGTGATTGATTTTTTGAGCACACAGGTTCGCAAAAGAGGGCAACGGGTCGGATATGAAATGCTCGTTAGAGGATTTTTTACCCATCAGGAAATTGCAAGCCTCACGGCTACTTCCCGGCAAACGGTCACTACTGTTTTGAATGAACTGAGGAGTAAAAATATTTTGACTTCCAACCGTCGTCGACTACTGATTCGCGATATGGAATTATTGGTCAAAGAGGCGGCATAGCTAAAGCAATTGTATTTAAATATTGAATAAAAAATGTCCAATATTCAATTTCGAATTGGACTAAACAGGCGTGTGAGCAGGAATAAAAGATATTAAACTTCAGGCAATTGCTTAAAATTTTGATTTTGGATCTACAATCAAGGTTGTTCTCTTTTAAAGAAACCAAAGATTGATGAACAAAGTGAACTAAATCATAGCATTGTTCGCCCCAATCAATATTCGATATTTCTTCCTGGACTTTCTAAATACTCCAAATTCAATAGTCTTGTTATTTTAAATCCGATTGGCCTGACCGCTTAGCAAAGCAATTGTATAGCTGCTCTATTTTGCTTACCTTTCTTCTTCACCAAAACGAATGGTATGAACCTCCCGAGTAAAGAAGAAGCCAAAGCATTATTAGAAAAGCATGTGCAGAATGAATACCAACGCTATCACGCCCTGATGGTCGGCACCGCGATGGAAGGCTACGCCCCTTTATTCCAAGGCGATCCGCTCTTATGGTTTTTGACGGGCTACCTGCATGATTTGGACTATGACCAATATCCAGATACCCATCCGGCCAAATCTTTGGATTGGTTTCGCGAATGGAGTTATCCAGAAGATTTTATCCATGCCGTAGAAGCGCATGCTTATGGCTATAATGGTTTTACGACGCTTCCTCAGTCGCCATTGGCGGCAGGCCTAATCGCTTGTGATGAGATCAGTGGTATTTTTTATGCTTATCGCAAAATCAATCCGATTCCTTATGGAGAGATGAAACCCAAGTCGATTAGAAAACGATTGAAAGAAAAAGCTTTTGCAGCGAAGATTGATCGGGAAACGATCTATATGGGCTGTGAGAAATTAGGGGTGAGTGTGGAGGATCATGTGGTGAATTTGATTGGTTTTTTTGGGGAGTTGGAGTAGTTTTTATCCATTTTTATCATTGTCCATAAGCGCTTTAAAGGGGTCAATTACTGGCAATAAAACGCCACTAAATAAAGTCCCCCTAGTTCTCTCAAAAACAATTCCTCTTGCAGTAGAATAAGCCATCCCTAATAAAGTCGCTCCAATTGAAGCTTCTAATTGAGGTTCTCCATCTGCTGTCTCGATAACAAATTCTTGTAAATTATCCACATGAAAATGAAATTCAATTCCATATTCAACTTTTAATCCTATAGGCTTATCATCTGAATCACATGCCTCTAAGGTCAAGAACAATCGACACCTTGATCGACTTTCTTCAAAGTTATAAGCTATTTCTTGCGCTAATCCAAATTTAAAAAAATCAGGTTTTATTTGATTCTCCAAGAATTCATCCGTTGTATCTAGATTAGCCTTGATTATATTAATGGAGACGATTTGTATCTTCTCTGGTATAATTTCAGGGTTTCCCTTTTTCATATGGCCTCCATTTTTTTGTAGAATGTTTGCACATTACTTCTTTTAGCAGAGGTATAACGCAAGTTAGTTGGAACTATTTGATTTCTATTCGCATGAACTTTGAGCGTAACGTATTCAATTTTTTTATACTTTTTCTCAGCCTTCAATGGCGTAATAATGATATCAGCTCCTAAGGCTGCCTCCATTTTGGCAATACTTCGCAAGGTTAAATTATGAGTTCCATTGAGCCACTTACTCACTTCAGCATCCTTTTTCCCTAATGCAATAGCAAAATCTTTTTGACTCCATCCTTTTGCCTTAATTAAGGTATAAACTTGATTTGAAATATCCAGATTCTTATCTATAAATCGTTCTATGTCTTCTGGACCTTTTGTCTCAAAAAAATTGGCGACACTTTTATATTTACTCATAATTCTAAGGTTAAATGCTCATTATATATTAGGGTTCCATCATTGTCATCAATCTCTATGTCTCGATCTTTAAATGCTTGATCAATAACTCTTGTCAGTTTATTCGCTTGGAGGAAATGAGGAAGAACTAAAGGGCAGTTTTGGGCGGTATTCGCAGTCTTTTCAGCACCATTAAAAAGAATAACAATTTCATCATTGATACGCATACAATATAAGCGAAGATTACATTCTACATCAATGATTTTGGCAGAAGGAGGAAGTGCTCGAGCATCGCCTCCACGGAATCCTTCAGGGCGAAAATAATACTCTTTCGCGCCAATCTCTTCTCCGATCTTTTTGAGCCAAAATCGAATGATCGCCATTTGTTCATCATATCGTTCACCAATGTGTTTATTAGCAAAATTCATGAAGAGGGACTCTTGTTCCTCTTCTATTTGTACGGAATAATAAGTTACTTTTCTAAACCGTATTGCTGGGACTATAGTTGCAAATTTATTCACTTTTATGTTAAAAATCAAGAAAATTAACTCATAAGTTAAATATTTATTGCTACAATAT
>CALLVY010000037.1 GCA_938015925.1 uncultured Saprospiraceae bacterium | reverse complement strand
ATTGATTTTTTGGTTAAGCGCCAATATTTCTGATGGGTGAGAAATTCTTCCCCAAGAAATATCAGTGATATAAAGTAAACCATCGACACCACCCAAATCAAGGAATGCTCCAAAGTCGGTAATGTTTTTAACCAGACCTTCCAGTACTTGTCCTTTTTCTAGGCTTGCAATGATTGCTTCTCTTTGTTCTGCCAAATCACTTTCGATCAATGCTTTGTGAGAGACTACAGCATTCTTGATGGTTTCGTTAATTTTAACCACTTTGAATTCCATGGTCTTACCAACGTATGCATCATAATCGATGATTGGTTTGATGTCAATTTGAGATCCAGGTAGGAAAGTTTCCAATCCTCTGGTATCTACAATTAAACCACCTTTTGTTTTGCTGACAACGGTTCCTTTGATGATTGTTCCGTTGTTGTAAGAATCTACGATACTTTCCCAAGCACGTAACAACTTCGCTTTACGACGAGAAAGAACTAATTGTCCACGCTCATCTTCCTGTTGTTCTACATATACATCAACAGAATCTCCAACTTTCAAGTCAGGGGTATCACGAAATTCAGACAATGGAACAAGTCCGTCTGATTTGAAGTTTACATCTAATAGTACATCTCCATCATGGATAGAAACAACTTTACCAGATACGATGTCGCTTTCTGCAACTGCGTTTAAGGTAGATTCGTACTGTTCTAGATATTCTTCGATTTCTTTTTCCGAGTAAGGTAATACTCGGCGGGCAGTGCTTGTCCAATCAAAATCTGCATGACCAGCTCCGGTAACGCCAGATATATTGAGTAGTGCACTAAGGTCAAGCTCTTCCTCTGCTGCTGCAGCAGCTGCAACTTCAGGGGCAGGAGTCGCTACTGCTGGAGTAGGAGTTTCCACTGCTGGAGTTGGTGTTTCTGCTTTTGGAGTAGGAGTTGGCGTAGTTTCAGGGGCTTTCGCCTCTTCAGGTGTGAGATTTTTTTCGTCTTCCATAAGGTATGGATTCTCGATTTTGTAGTCCCTCTGATCATTTTCAGTAGGAACGGGTGAAAAAATATTTTTTAGCGGTGCAAAAGTACGGTTTTTTTAGTAAAATTTCCCGAAAACTTTGAAATAAGGGCATTTTATCTTTTTCCAGGAAGCATTGGATTCATTTACTTTGATTTAATTGGAAAAAAGAAGAGCGAAAAATAAAAGGAAAGCCTTATAAAATAAGGTGTTTTTGAACGAATTTAATCAAGAATCCGTGGTCCTCTTATTTCGTTTCTAGATTAGAATTTTCTTATTTTGGCAGAAATAATTAATCCTTCACTAAATTTTGAATACAAATGTCAGAAAATAGACCCTGGCTTTCTAGATACCCCAATGGCGTTCCAGCCAATATAGATCCTGATGCCTATACTTGTCTGGTCGATATGTTTGAGGAGACTTTTAAGAAATATCAAAAGAAAGTGGCTTTCTCTGTGATGGGAAAAGAAATGACTTTTGAACAGATCGATAAAATGTCGCAACAGTTTGGCGCTTACCTTCAATCCAGAGGTCTGGAGAAAGGAGATAAGATAGCCTTGATGATGCCCAATATGCTGCAATACCCCATTGCTCTTTTTGGAGCATTGCGAGCGGGATTAGTCGTCGTCAATACCAATCCGCTTTATACACCGCGCGAGATGCATCATCAGTTTGCGGATTCAGGAGTAAAAGCGATTGTAATTGCAGAAAACTTTGCTGCCAACTTAGAAAAGATAATCGGCGATGTCCCGATCAAAACAGTTATCCTCACCAGTATTGGAGAGTTATTGGGGACCATAAAAGGTACGATGGTTGACTTCGCTATCCGGAATATTAAAAGATTGGTACCCAAACACCAATTGGCCAATACCGTCACCTTTAAAGAAGCACTTAGTCAAGGCAAAAAATTTAGCCTCAATCCACATCGTGGAACTCCTGATGAAGTGATTTTACTACAATATACTGGCGGGACAACGGGACTTTCTAAAGGAGCAATGCTCACCAATCGAAACATGGTTGCGAATATGCAACAGATTCGTTCTTTTATGATGCCTTTCCTTAAAGAAGGAGAAGAGATTGCTTTGTCGCCGCTACCGATGTACCATATTTTTGCCTTTACCGTCAATTGTTTGGCCTTGATGAGCACTGGTGCAAAAACGGTTTTAATCGTCAATCCTCGAGACCTCTCAACGATTGTAAAAGCCTTTAAAGCCAATCCGATTACTCTGCTGACTGGTGTAAATACTTTATTCAATGGTTTGGTGAATAATGCAGATTTCAAAGGACTGGACTTTTCTAAACTGCGGATCACCGTTGGCGGTGGAATGGCTGTACAACGCAGTGTAGCGGAGCAGTGGCAGCAAGTTACCGGAACGGCACTTTCAGAAGGCTATGGAATGACGGAAGCTTCTCCAGTGGTCAGTGTAAATCCCATTGATGGTTCAGGAAAAATAGGAACGATTGGTATTCCGGTACCTTCCACAGATGTGCGAATCGTAGATGATGCAGGCCATCCTTTAGCAACAGGAGAAGTTGGAGAAATTCAAGTAAAAGGTCCGCAAGTGATGAAGGGGTATTACAACCAACCCGAAGAAACTGCAAGCACGATCACTTCTGATGGTTGGCTCTGTACAGGAGATATTGGCAAGATGCATGAAGATGGTTATTTCCAAATCGTAGATCGTAAAAAAGATATGATTTTGGTTTCCGGATTTAATGTATTCCCTAATGAAATCGAAGAGGTTTTAGCAAGTCATCCTAAAGTTTTGGAAGCTGCTGCGATTGGGATACCTGATGAGAAATCTGGTGAGGTCGTAAAGGTATTTGTTGTAAAGAAGGACAAGTCCTTGACCGAAGGGGAACTTAAGGAGCATTGCCGGGAAAATTTGACGGGTTATAAAGTACCGCGACAGATTGAGTTTAGAGAGGAATTGCCAAAGACGAATGTTGGGAAGATTTTGCGACGGGCTTTGCGGGAATAGTGGGCAAGGTTTTATTGTGTAATAATTAGGAGTCCCTCTTTGGCAATATCAAAGAGGGACTTCTAT
This sequence comes from uncultured Saprospiraceae bacterium, assembly GCA_938015925.1. Taxonomy (GTDB): domain Bacteria; phylum Bacteroidota; class Bacteroidia; order Chitinophagales; family Saprospiraceae; genus CALLVY01. Next base: position 10,288 of record CALLVY010000037.1, on the reverse strand, counting down.
TATTACTACTCAGCGATACAATGAATTGAATGCATGGCCATTTAATACACTGTGTATTCAAATATTTCTTATAAAACGGGTACTCATTGTGCTAGTACTACTCGCGAAGCAATTACCATCACGGTCTCACAAAGCCCTTCTCCTCTTATTCCTATTAATCTAAGTGCCAGTCAAGACACCATCGGTCAAGGAGAAATAGTCAACCCAAGTGCATTGGTAGATACTGCCAATCAACAATTGGTACATTGGTATGATGCTCCGATTGGAGGAACCTTACTTGGCACCTCTGCTAGTGAAACGCCTTTTCCCATTTCCGTCAATAGCACCCAAACTTTTTATGCCCAATCAACGGGCACCAATTGTGGAAGTGACGGTAGAGATTCAATCACCATAAGCCTTGGTAATCCGCCTAACTTGATCCTTTCCCAAGGTACCGTTTCTTGCTTTGGCACAGGAGTAACTTTAAACGCAAGCGGAGGAAGTACTTATAATTGGCAACCTGGTAATCTAAGTGGTTCTTCCACCACCGTAGACCCAAATACCACGACAACTTATACCGTAATTTTATATTCCTAAAACAACCAATACCTAAACCTCCCCTACCGTTCCTTCTAAGAAACACTCCTTTTGCTCATTTTACCTTCATGCCTACATATATAGCAATTTTTTAATATTATTTTTATACTAAATTCCCCTTGATTCTAAACGCCTTACTGACCCCTATTTTATGCGTAACCTACCTTTTACTCCAATCTCCTTTATTCTCTTATTTTTCTTTTTTTCCTCTTTCAATGCTACGCCTGCAAAAAGCAATTCGATCGTTGATAGCTTGCTTAGTACTTTACCAACAGAGAAAGACGAAGCCCATATCGATCATCTCCTTCTAATTGCAAAAAGCTGTGTTTCCTATGATAGTGCCTCGCACTACTTAAACCAAGCTTTAGCTATTGCGGAAGAGAATAAGGATTTGATTAGCTTGGTAAAAAGTTCTTACTTCCTAGGAAAATCTTACAACAAATCAGGAAAGAGTGAAGAAGCGATAAAGTTATTTGATCAAACCATTGCTTATTCTAAACAAATTAAAAATGATACTTTTCAAATCAAGTCCTACAAAAGTAAAGGCTTTTCATTGAATAGTATGGGAAAGGTTATTGATGCTCAACAGGCTTTGTTGCAAGGCTTGACGCTCGCCAATCAAATCGACGATAAAGCCTTTATTTCAGAGTTAAATTTTGCCTTAGGAGAGTTACATCGCAAGCAGCATGATGTCGCTAAAGCTATCGAGTATTATGACAATGCCCGCGCCATCCACACTGCCGCAAAAGAAGAATTTGATCGTTGTAGAATCGACTATAGCAAAGCCATTACTTATAAAATCAGTAACGTAGATTCCTTAAGTAGGAAAGGAATGAAAATTCTGGAAGACATTTTAGCCTCCGACTGCTTTAATAAAAACAAAGCTTCCAGAGGCTTAGCCATTACCCACACCTCTCTTGGAAGCATCTATGCATATCATGATCAGTTTGAACTAGCCGAAAAACATATTTTAAAAGGTCTTGAAATAAAAGAAGTACTAGATGATTCTGCCAGCATGGCTTATTCTTACAATGAATTGGCCACTTTATACAAAGATCAAAAAAAGTATAAAAAGTCTGTCAAATATGGAGAGTATGCGCTTCAGTTTACTCGCGGACGACACAACGTTATGGTGATGCAAGATATTCTAAAACGTTTATCTCAGGCTCATGAAGGACTAGGCAATTATAAAAAATCTCTTGAATATCTTTCAGGAGCTTTAGAGTTAAAAGATTCTATAAATAATTTACAGAATTCCGAAGCCTTGGCCGAGATGGAAACCAAATACGAATCCAATCAAAAAGAAGAACAAATCATTCAACAGAATTTAAAAATTGCCTTGCAGCAAAATCAATTTGATCGCTTACTGCTCATCGGTTTATTCTTGCTCAGTGTCATCGGCGGACTTTCCTTGTGGTATTATTTCCGATTGCAAAACAAAACACTGGATGCAAAAAAATCTCAGGAATTAGAGCAATTAAAAAGTCAATTCCTGGCCAATATTTCCCATGAATTCAGAACACCGCTTTCTCTTATTTTGGGGCCTTTGAAAAAAACATTAGATCCATATACCAACACAGACAATCCAAAACAATCGACCTTGCCAGAAGCTATTTCCGTGCCTTCTTCTGACCTCCAGTTGATTGTGCGAAATGCGGCGCGGCTCCAACAACTCATCGGCCAATTACTTGATCTCTCTCAATTAGATATTCATCAAAGCCAATTGAATCTCCGTCCTTTAGACTTATCTCTTTCTGGAAAAAACATCATTTCTTTTTTCCAACCTCAAGCCAAGAATCGCCAGATTCAACTCAGTTACGAAACATCCGAAGAAAAAATATTAGGCCTTTTTGATGAAGAAAAAATCAATGTAATATTGGTCAACCTTTTATCCAATGCCTTCAAATTCACTGCTGACGGTGGCCAGGTCAAAGTAAGTTTACAAAAAGAAGAAGATCAAATAAAAATAAAAGTAAGCGATAATGGCGAAGGCATTTCCCCACAAAACAAAAACAAAGTATTTCAACGTTTTTACCAAGTAGACAATAGTACTACTCGCGCCCATGAAGGATCCGGAATCGGATTGGCCCTCACCAAAGAATTGGTAGACATCCACAAGGGTAAAATAGAATTAGAAAGTCAATTGGGCAAAGGAAGTACTTTTACCATTGTATTGCCTTATCAAAAATCAAATGGCCAAGCACAAGAAAAACAAAAAGAAGAACTGATCAGTAGAAGGGACTTGCTACTAGAAGAAGACATTCATGCCAATGCCTTATTTGTACCTACGAAAGAAGAGCTTCTTCAAAAACAACTCAATGCCAATAAGATTTTAATCATTGAAGACAATGAAGACATGCGAAAGTTCTTAGTCGGATATCTAAGAGAAGAATTTGAGGTATTAGAAGCGGTCAACGGAACCACCGGATTTCAATTGGCCAAAGAAGAATTGCCCGATCTGATATTAAGCGATGTAATGATGCCTGGCACGGGCAATGACGGTTTTACTTTATGCAAAAGTATTAAAGAAGAGACCTTGACCAGTCATATTCCTGTTGTTTTATTGACGGCCAAATCTGCAGAAAAAGATATTTTAAAAGGACTAGAATACAGTGCGGATGATTACATCACCAAACCTTTTGAACCACAAATTCTAAAAAGCCGAATTCACAACCTAATTGTTCAAAGAAGAAAACTCCGCATCCTCTTTGCCGATTCCCTACAAATAGTACCGAAAGAAATGGCCATTTCTTCGCAAGATGAATTGTTTATCCAAAATCTAATGGAAATTATTGACACCAACCTTTCCAATGAAAATTTTGGCGTCAACGAATTGGGTCGAGCGATCAATATGGACCGTACACAACTCTATAGAAAAGTAAAGGCTCTATCTGGCGAGACACCTAGCAATTTCATCAAAAACATTCGCCTCCAAAAAGCTCGATATTTCCTAGAGCAAAAAGCAGGTAATGTATCTCAGGTCGCGCAGATGGTAGGCTATCGGAATCCTGACTATTTCTCTCAATCCTTTAAAAAAGAATTTGGAGAAACACCAAAGTCGGTCTTGCAAAAATCGTAAGCAATTCCCTTTTCATAAATCATTTCTAATTTAAATTATTCCGATAAAATTGAGAATTATCCTACAATTGTGACTCGCTCTTTTTCTAAAAGGAAAATTTCATTCTCCAATACCCCCTTGCGATGTTGTAAATACCCCCAACAAATGAGCAAGCCTCTAAAACAAGGGTTTTCACAACAATTAAGGGGGATTATTTTTGCCCATCTGGACTTCTTATTGCCTCTTTCTTTGACATGCCTAAAGCAATGGATATCAATTTTATTCCAATCAAATACTTTTCACTGGCTACCCATAACCTAGTCTATACCAAGCCATATTTAACCCAAACTATTAGCAAAATTTCTTGCTAATAAACACATTCAATAGAACTTCAAAAAAATATCTTTTTTGAGTTCTTAGAAGAAACCTAAAATTCATGTAGGTGTCCGTCACCTCTGATTTTTTAGCCACTTCTGATTTTAAAATTATAAAATCAAAATCAATATGCCGATGGAGTGTCATGCACCCAATCAGCCCAGATATTCTATGCCTCAAAGCATAATAATTTTTATCGATGCTCTGCCGAACGGAAGTCCCCCCGATTCAGGAAGCAGTGATTTTAATTACCTAACATATTTTAAGAACCCATTTAACATGAGAAAAATTACACCCTTAATGACCTTATTGATCTTCTTATCAATAATTTGCTATGGCCAGGATCCGCCAAGTGTATCCGGAATTACAGACATCTGTCACGGTTCCAATACCAGCCTTACGGCCAGTGGAGAACCTGGCGCAAGCTTCGCTTGGTACGATGCCGAAACGGGCGGCAACTTACTCGCCTCTACCGCTGAATTAACGACCGGTAGTCTGACGACCGATATTCATTTTTACGTACAGCAAACTACCCCTGGAGGTACGAGTAGCCGAACAGATGTTTTGGTTAATGTCATCCCAATTCCCAATCCCCCTTCTCCAACAAATGTAAGTGCAAATTCTACCAACATTTGTGAAGGAGAAAGTGCAGGGCTTACTGCAAGCGTCGACTCTGCCAATCATCAAAAGGTTCATTGGTATGATGCGAGTACAGGTGGAACTTTATTAGGTGTGTTTGCGAGTGGCGATACCTTTACCGTATCTCCCACCAGCACGACTACTTATTACGCTCAATCACAAGCGGAAATCATTCAAAATACTTTCAATTATACTGGAGGTGCACAAACTTTTACCGTGCCCGCAGGAATCACCCAAATCGACATCGATGCCTATGGTGCTCGCGGAGGAAATTCCTATAATACTACTGGAGTAGGATTAGGAGGACGGGTACAAACCACGATGGATGTAACTCCTGGTCAAGTCCTAAATATTTATGTCGGAGGAGAAGGAGCTAGTTATGCTGGTTATGGTAACCTCCTCGCTGGAGGTTGGAATGGTGGTGGAAACGGAAGCAATACCGGCCAAGGTGGTGGTGGTGGTGGTGCAACAGATATACGCATCGGAGGTACAGCATTGTCCAATCGAGTATTGGTAGCTGGTGGTGCTGGTGGTAAAGCTCCAAATACCTGTAATGCGGGAAGTACCGCTCATCCCCACGGTGGTGGATTAACCGGAGCAAGAGGTTTTTATTGCACTAACGGATCAGGAGAACTTAAAAGAGGACGTGGTGGTAGTCAATCTGTTGGTGGTGCCGGGGGATGCTGGCATGGCGGATCGAATTGTGCGGGTAGCGGTGGTTACGGCTACGGCGGAAACGGAGGATCTATCAGTGGAAATGGACGTGCTGGTGGTGGCGGTGGCGGCTGGTATGGCGGCGGCGGCGGTACTTACAATAGTGATGGTGGTGGCGGAAGTAGCTACACTAACCCAAGTTCAACTTCTAATGTCACTCATACGCAAGGAGTACGAAATGGTCATGGACTCTTAACCATCTCTTATTCCTTATTACCACAAGATTGTGCAAGTACAACTCGCGAAGCAATAACGATTGATGTAACTCCTCTTCCTACGGTAATAGCCAGTAGTGATACTTACAATTGCTCAGGATCTGGTGTAGGAATTAGTGCAAGTGGAGCGGATACTTATACTTGGGAACCAGGTAATTTAAGTGGGGCTTCTATTTCTGTTGACCCAAGTCTTACAACTACGTATATAGTCACAGGAACGACCTCGGGTTGTTCCGATACAGCGGAAGTATTGGTCACCGTCTCGGATGTGGTGGCTTCCTCAGATGTTTCTATTTGTATAGGAGCTTCGACTACACTTAGCGCTTCTGGAGCAAATACCTATACTTGGGAACCAGGTAGCTTAAGTGGGGCTTCTATTTCTGTTCAACCCTCAACTACCACAATTTATACGGTCTATGGTACAGATCCTTCTAATTGTATCACCACAGATGAAGTGACCGTGACCGTCAACCCAGTACCTAATATAAGCGCTTCCAACGACACGACTGTACTTAGCGGAACTCCAGCAATGTTATCCGCAAGCGGAGCAGATAGCTACACTTGGTCTCCAGTTGGATTATCTGGTCAATCCGTCTCTGTCAGTCCTTCCGTAAATACAATTTATACCGTAACAGGAACCATCTCTGCAACTTCTTGTACCAGTACGGAAGACATCACTGTTGACGTAATTCCACTAGCTCCAAATGTAAGTGGCAACTTATCTTTATGTAGTGGTTATGAAACTCAGCTTATCGCAGCAGGAGTATCAGGAGCCAGTCTCACCTGGTATGATGCAGCAACAGGCGGTAATATTCTTTCCTCCATTGACACCCTCAATACAGGAAGCCTTAGCAATACGACCTCTTTTTATGTAGAACAAACAATCGCTGGAAATACAAGTAGTCGTACAGAAGTAATCGTAAAGGTAATTCCTAGTCCTAGTCCTCTTTCTCCAATAAATGTTAGTGCCAATTCGACTTCCATTTGTGAAGGAGAAAGTGCAGGACTTACCGCAACGGTCGATTCTGCCAGCTTTCAAAAAGTTCATTGGTATGATGCCAGTACAGGTGGAAATTTACTTGGTGTTTTTGCGAGTGACGATACTTTTACAGTATCTCCCTCCAGCACGACTACTTATTATGCGCAATCTCAATTAGAAACTTTCCAATCTACTTTCGCTTATACCGGAGGTGTTCAAACTTTTACCGTACCCCCAGGAATCACCGAAATCAATATTGATGCTTATGGTGCTCGTGGTGGTAATACACAATACACTTCTGGTGGCTACGCCTTAGGAGGTCGAGTACAGGCGAGTATGCAAGTAAGTCCCGGACAAATCCTCAACATCTATGTAGGAGGAGCAGGAGGAAATTATCCTGGAACATGGAATCCTCCAGGAGGTTATAATGGTGGTGGAAATGGAAATAAAGCTGGTGCGGCTGGTGGTGGTGCCACTGATATTAGAATCAATGGAACAACAACAGCAGATAGAATACTGGTAGCTGGTGGCGGTGGCGGTAGAGGTTGGGGCCTCTGTTCTTCCAACAGCGTCAACGCTGTCCCTCATGGAGGAGGCTTAACCGGAGGCAGTGGAAAATATTGCACTAGTGGTTCAGGTGAATTACAAAGAGGACATGGTGGAAGCCAAACCGCAGGTGGCCGGCCAGGCTGTTGGCACGGCGGGTCACCTTGTACCAGTGCAGGAGGCTTTGGTTATGGTGGAAACGGAGGAGCTATCAGTGGCGGTGGACAATCCGGCGGTGGCGGCGGAGGTTGGTATGGCGGCGGCGGCGGTGTCGAAAGAGCAGATGGCGGTGGCGGAAGTAGTTATACTGATCCCAGTTTATTTCCAGAGGTTACCCATACGCAAGGAGTACACAATGGTCATGGACAATTAATAATATCCTATTCTTCATTACCACAAGATTGTGCTCTTCCAATTCGAGAAGCAATAACGATTGACGTAACTCCTCTTCCGACTGTAGTCGTCAGTAACGATACTTTCAACTGTCCAGGAAACGGAGTCACCCTTACAGCCTCAGGAGCAGATAGCTATCTTTGGGAACCGGGTGCTTTGACTGGTGCTTCTGTTGTCGTTGATCCAAGCGTCACTACTACTTATACGGTTACAGGAACTACTGGTAATTGTTCAGATACCGATCAAGTATTGGTCACCGTATTAGAGGTAGTCGCTTCTGCAGATGTCTCTATTTGTCAAGGAACCACAACTACCCTAAGCGCAACAGGTGGAAATACTTATACTTGGGAGCCTGGTAACTTGAGTGGCAATTCTATTGATGTTACCCCGACTATGGAAACAACCTATATCGTTTCTAGTCAAGATCCTTCAGGATGCATCTCTTCCGATTCTGTGATCGTAACAGTCAATGATATTCCTGTGCTTGTCGCTTCCAATGATACCACGATTGATATTGGAGCTAGCTTGAGTCTTATGGTATCTGGAGCAGATACTTATTCTTGGTCTCCTGGTTCGATTGCTAGTGATTCTGTTGTGGTCAGTCCATCCGCGACAACGACTTATACCGTGACTGGTACTTACACTGCTACGGCTTGTACGAGTACAGAAGATGTAGTCGTAAATGTTGTAGAAATTCCAGCGGTCAGTGGAACCATGACCGTACTAATGAATGAATCCACGCAACTCATTGCAAGTGGTCCCGCAGGAGTGAGTTTTGCTTGGTATGATGCAGAGACCGGTGGGAACCTTTTAGCTTCATCAGATACGCTGACTACCGCTGCTTTAATGCAAAACACCGTCGTCTATGTTTCCCTCATTGATGGAGGAAATAGCTCTTCTCGAGTTCCGGTTAATTTAACGGCTATTGATTCTACACTAGTAGCAGTAGGTCCAGCAGAAGATACTATTTGTCCGGGAAGTAGCACCGACCTTGGTGCCGCATTACTTAGTCCTGGAGTGATCCATTGGTATGACTCTATTACTGGTGGTACCTTGCTCGGCACCTCTGAAAGTGGTGTGGGTCATTACGTGAGTCCAAGTAGTTCACAAAGCTATTATGCAGAAGGAGTTACTCAGGAAAAAACAGAAATCTTTAGTTATACCGGAGCGGTACAAAGTTTTACCGTACCCTATGGAGTAACGAGTATTGAAATTGATGCCTATGGTGCTCGTGGAGGAAATACTTACAATACCACTGGCCTTGGCCAAGGAGGCCGAGTACAGGCCACGATGAATGTAACACCTGGCCAAGTATTAAACCTTTATGTAGGTGGACAAGGAGCAAGTTATGCGGGCTTCGGTAGTATGCTTGCCGGAGGTTGGAATGGTGGTGGAAATGGAACCAGCACTGGCCAAGGTGGTGGTGGTGGCGGTGCTTCAGACATCCGAATAGATGGAACAAGTTTAGCCGACCGAGTACTCGTAGCTGGTGGCGGTGGTGGAAAATCTCCAGGCACCTGTACTGCTGGAAGTACAGCACATCCTCATGGAGGAGGGTTGACTGGAGCTAGTGGATTTTATTGTTCCGGTGGTCCTGGAGAAGCAAAAAGAGGACGTGGCGGTAGCCAGACTGCAGGTGGCCGTCCGGGATGTTGGTATAACGGGTCTAGTTGTGCCGGAAGTGGTGGTTTTGGTTATGGAGGAAATGGCGGATCCGTAAGTGGTCATGGTCGCGCAGGTGGCGGCGGCGGTGGCTGGTATGGCGGTGGCGGCGGCACCTACAATAGTGATGGTGGCGGTGGAAGTAGTTATACTAAAAAACGCTTATTCCAAAACGTGGTCCACAGCCAAGGCGTACGAAATGGTCATGGACAAATTAGCATTACTTATTCCAAAAACAGTAGCACTAATACTAGATCTACCGCTACAATAAGCGTTGGAGATTTTGAGGAGCCCGTTCCTGATGTCACTAACTTACCCGACGTAGAAGATGATCCACCACTTAGCGTTTCTGCACCAGATGCAACAGATGCCTGTGCTGGAACAATCACCGCGACGACGACTGATCCTACGACTTATAACTCCGATGGAACGTATGTCATCCAATGGAATTATGATGATGGCAATGGCAATATTTCTTCTCAAAATCAGACCATCATTGTGGGTTCTGGATTGCCGGTGGAACTGAGTGATTTTTCTGCGCATTGCGAAGGCAAACAAGTAGAATTGGTTTGGCGAACAGAATCAGAAATCAATAGTAGTCACTTTGAAATCCAACATTCTAAAGATGGTATCCGCTGGGAAACTTTCGGTACGGTCAATAGTATTGGAGATTCAGAAGTAAGCAAGGATTATCAGTTTACAGCAGAAAGTCGATTTGGTTTTGAATTGTATCGACTGAAGCAAGTTGATTATGATGGAAGTACTGATTATTCTAAAATCATCAATGCCGCTTGTGCGGTGGATGATGGTCAAATAAAGATTTATCCCAATCCAACCGTTGGTAATTTTACCGTTTCTTATGAAGGAACGATTGAGGAAGAACTGACGCTAATATTGATCGACAATATTGGTCAAGAATTGGAAAAAAGAAAGCTTGAACTTTCTAATGGTTTTGGAAAAACAAATTTTGATTTGACAGGCTACCCTGCTGGCTTTTACAAACTGCAGGTCTCTAGTTTGGGTCATTTGAAATCCTATCGGATCATCAAGATTCAAGACTAGCAACATGGTTAATTCTCTCGTTTAATATGCACATAGAGGTAAGACGCAATGTCTTACCTCTTTTTTTAT
>CALLVY010000036.1 GCA_938015925.1 uncultured Saprospiraceae bacterium | reverse complement strand
ATCTTCTCCCACTTGATATCCATCGTTTGATCAGGATGAAAAGATTGGCTCTCCATAACGGTAACGTTAGTGGCAAATCCATTGAGATAAAGAAAAAATAAGAAGGTGCTTGTAATGTAAGTTCTGGTAAAAATACGCTTCATCCGCTTCACCGTTTTGGTGGGGGAGGATTAAAGTAATGGTTTTTTAAGATTCGTGTGGGAGAAAAAATTAAATGAAAAAGGAACTTAGGGAAGGACGTTCTTTTCCAATAACCTAAATAGGGGAGGTAAAATTGTAAGACTCTTTTGATTCGTTACCCCAAATATAGGCGGATTAAATTTCTAACTCAAGCTTTAAAAATGTAAATCAATTATGTTTTAAAAATTAATGTGACGGGGTATTGGCTATACACATAAGAATTAGTTGGAATGAGTAAACTTGAAAAGCTTGGCAAGCGGTGCTAAATACTGGAGATAGGGATTGTTTTCTTTTTTTTTGAGTAACAATGTTTCGCTTGTTTTCTGCCGGAAAGGAGTCCCTTTTTTTTGAAAAAAATGTAAAAAAGAGCTTCCGATTCTAATTTCAGACTCTTTTAGCTCATTAACTTAAGGCCAGTATCAGCAATAGGTACAAAATCATTGTCACACTTATTCTCTAAGCTCTTAGCTGCTTTGATCCATTCCTAGCTTTTTGGAGGCTCGAATAGGCGTTAAATTTACTTTTTCCCGACAATCTCTCCCAACTAAACATCTTCAATGCTGTTTATTATAGGTATTTTTGCATTCTAAATAGTGGGGATCGTATTTAAGGAAAACGCCTCTCCATTTTCACATAATTACCTATTAATGGCAAGAAGAAATAATTCTGACGTAGAAGATCTCCCTGAGGACAAAGTAATTACTCGCGAAAAATTTCGAGAAGCACTGGGGATATTTGAGTATATCCGCCCATATAGATGGTCCTTGATCGGAGGATTGATCCTGTTGTTTTTATCCAGCTTAGTATTTATGGTGTTTCCTTATTTGATGGGGAAAATGATCGACATTGCTCAAGGGCAAGAGGTATTTAATGGCATGGATTTGAAAGATATGGCGCTGGTATTGATTGGAGTCTTACTCGCTCAAGGTTTTGTTTCTTATACTCGGGTCATGCTTTTTGCAAGAGTGAGTGAAAGAGGAATTGCAGATGTTAGAAAAGCTTTGTATCAAAAATTGGTTTCCTTACCCATTGTCTTTTTTGAAAAAAGTAGAGTAGGAGAGTTGATCAGTCGCATCACCGCAGATATTGAAAAACTGTATTCTGCCTTTTCGATTACTTTAGCAGAATTTCTTCGCCAAATCATTATCCTGGTTGTTGGGATTACTTTATTGGGAGTCACTACACCAAGATTGACCCTGATCATGCTGAGTACTTTTCCGGTGATTGTAATTGGTGCGATTATCTTTGGTCGCTATATTCGAAAACTTTCTAAAGAAAGACAAACGGCATTGGCCAATACCAACACCATCATCAGTGAAACCATGCAATCCATCAATGCGGTCAAATCTTTTACCAATGAATATTTTGAAGCCAAGCGTTATGGTTCTTCCATAGATAAGGTGGTTACGGTAGCTATGAAGTTTGCCCAAGGGAGAGCAGTCTTTTCTGTGTTTATTGTTACTATATTATTCGGTGCTTTGTTTTTTATTATTTGGCAAGCGGCGCTCATGGTGCAAGCGGGAACCATTACCGCAGGAGAATTGGTTAGCTTCGTTGCTTATACTGCTATCCTTGGCGCTTCCATCGCCGGCCTCGGAAATTTTTATTCCGAACTATTAGGAGCCATCGGTGCCACCGAACGAATTAGAGAAATTCTAAAAATGGAAGGGGAAGTAGCCGTAGAGAAACCTGGTGAAATCAAAAAACCGATTCAAGGAAATATTATTTACAAAAATGTACATTTTCGATATCCTACCAGAGAAGACATTCCGGTATTAAAAGGAATTGACCTAACGATTCATGCTGGACAAAGGGTCGCCCTCGTAGGACCAAGTGGTTCTGGAAAATCTACCATCGTTCAACTCTTACAAAGATTTTATGCTTTAGAGTCTGGAGATATTTTGGTTGATGGAGAAAGCATTTTTGATTATGACATCACTGACTATCGCCGTAACCTGGCCATTGTCCCACAAGAAGTTTTGCTTTTTGGAGGAACGATCCGAGAAAATATTTTATACGGAAAACCAGATGCCACAGATGAAGAAATCATCGAAGCCGCCAAGCAATCCAACTCCTGGGAATTTATCTCCACCTTCCCAGAGCAACTAGAAACCTTAGTGGGCGAACGCGGCGTAAAACTTTCCGGTGGCCAACGCCAACGCATCGCCATCGCTCGCGCCATCTTACGCGATCCCAAAGTACTCCTCCTTGATGAAGCAACTTCTTCCCTAGATGCAGAATCAGAAAGAGTGGTACAAGAAGCCCTCAATGTTTTGATGGAAGGAAGAACGTCGATTATCATCGCCCACCGTTTGGCGACCATTCGCGAAGTCGATTGTATCTATGTCATCGACAATGGAAGAATCATCGAAAAAGGAACACACGATGAACTATCGGCCATTGAAAATGGAGCATACAGTGGTTTGGCAAAATTACAATTTGAGTCCATTTGATCATTTAAAATCTCCCGGTTTATGCGTTCGGATGCAAGCAAAATTATTATCGGTGTCTTGTTGGTCTTTGGAGTGATCTATCTCTATGTATTGGAATTTCCTTTTTTTCAGAACACTCTAAACATCAGTAGACTGCTCCTTTCTTCTCTGCTTACCGGAGCGATCCTGGGAAGCATCCTCGGATTTCAATTTGGAAAAAAGAGCAGCGAGCTTTTGGAACGCACTCAGATTTTTATAGCGGGTCTACTTCTGACTACGCTAATCATGCCCTTGCTGATCAGTGTCTATAATCGAAAATTTACTTCCCAGCCACCGCAAATAGAACGATTGGAATTTCTTCGCCAGGAAACTTTTGCAGGCAGTCGTTTTGGAAATTTGGCAGAGCTAAAAGAAAAGCCAGATGGCTTTCGAATTTATCTTTTACGCAACGGAGAAGTCTTGCGATTGCAAAAAAAAGAAGCTCCTTTTCAAGGAAAAAAACAAGGCGAAAAAGTAGATATCCCCGTCTATCGAGGACCTTTGGGGATTGAATACATTGTTTGGGAATAAAACAATTGCACTGACCATATAGAAGCACGATATCTATCCATGAAAATTTACTCTAATTACTCCTTGGAAAAACTCAATACATTTGGTATTGCAGCCAAAGCCAAAGCTTTTGTAGAAGTGGCAACGGAAGAGGCTTTTCGCGAAGCCTTGGCTCGCCCGGAAAACCCTAAATTGATTCTTGGTGGTGGGAGCAATATGCTCCTGACCAAAGACTTGCCTGGTTTGGTTATCAAAAATAATATTTTGGGCAAAGCGGTGATCCGCGATTTTATACACACCGTACATGTGGGGATAGGTGGAGGAGAAAACTGGCATGCCTTTGTACTTTGGTGTATCAAAAAAGGGTATGGTGGAGTAGAAAATTTGAGTTTGATTCCAGGAACGGTAGGAGCTTCTCCGATTCAAAATATTGGTGCTTATGGTGTGGAATTGAAAGATGTTTTTTTAAAGCTAGAAGCACTGGATATCAAGACGGGAGAGCGAAAAATATTCCGACTAAAAGATTGCGCCTTTGCTTATCGAGACAGTGTTTTTAAAAGCAAATGGAAAGGCCGATATGCGATCACTAAAGTTTACTTTCGCTTATCTAAAAATCCTAAAATCAATACTTCCTACGGAGCCATCACCGATACCCTAAAAACCATGGGGATTGAAAATCCGGGCATCCGCGAAATCAGTAAAGCTGTTATTTCGATCCGACAAAGTAAATTACCGGACCCTGCCCAATTGGGCAACTCTGGTAGCTTTTTTAAAAATCCAGTGATTGGAAAAAAGCAATTTAAAGCACTACAAAAAGCTTATCCCAAGCTTCCTCATTATCCCCAAGCCTCCGGGAAAATTAAAGTACCCGCTGGTTGGTTGATCGAGCAATGTGGGTGGAAAGGCAAACGAGTAGGGAATACTGGAAGTCATGCGAAACAAGCTTTGGTACTCGTCAACTATGGTGGTGCTAGCGGGAAGGAAGTTTTTAATTTGGCAAAAAAAATAATAAAATCAGTAGACCGGAAATTTGGGGTTTTATTAACTCCAGAGGTCAATGTTTTTTGAGTTTGATGCTGACCACCATATGGAAAAGTAAAAAAATATTTTTTACATTGAACCACTCAAAAATCACTTTCGTTGATTTCTATATATACGCCTTCGTATTAAATTAAAAAGATATTGGAATCTTAATAAGAAATCCTTATATTAGGTTATCTGGGGTTTTTTATTAAATATTGAAAAACCTGTTTGCTTATTTTGGAATAGCAGATTTAATAAACCCTTCAAAGGTTTATTTCCAAAAAGCGAATTTAATTTCTAACACTTTTATTGGTTGTATTTTTTAATTCATCACTTGATTGGAATGGATCAACGCCTTGGCGTTTGAGGGTCTAAATTTCGATCATTGAGACGAATTAACTTCTAATGATTTCCTACCTATTGCACCCCAATAGGGCTGGTAATTTTTGTCTTTTTTTCAATGAAATGTACTCATTGAAACAGCTAGTCTTATGTCATAAATGAAATCTAATTTTTTAACAATTTAAATTTATACCAATGAAAGCATTAAAACTTTTTTTCTTTTTATTGCTGATTCCTGTTCTCTCACAGGCTCAGAATTGTAGTGCCAATCCTGGTGGTGATCGGTCGATCTGTATTGGCGATCCTATGATTTTATTTGGAGAGGATTCGGAATATTATCTAGACCCATTAGACGTAACCTGGACGATTCTCGATACGCAAGTTCCAGTGCAATTGGATAATCCCAATATCTTACAACCAACGGTAACTACGCTAGATGGTAGTGACTTTGAAGCAGGAGATTACGTCTTTCGAATGACCGTAGTCTGTATCGATACGGAAGATGCCGTGGCGGATTTGGTGGTAACGGTTGGAGAAATTCTTAACCCGCCAGCGATATTAGCACCTTATACCGAGGAGGCCATTATCTGTGGTTCAAGTGTACTGATTGAGGGAACTCCCTTAGATCCTGGGGTGACTGGAATTTGGTTGATCGAACCAAGTATCGAAGTTACTCTAACACCAAGTACAGACGGTTCCTCTGTGACCGTAAGCCAAAATTCGACTAATTTTGACGTATGCGATTATGTCCTTTCCTATTATCAAAATATTGGTTCTTGTGATGCAGTGACGAGTACTAAGATTAGTTTTACTCAAGATTACTCCAATCTTACCATTAATAATTTCGCTTCTTCCTGTAGCAGAAGAGTTACCTTACAAGGAACCCGAAATCGCTGTAATGGAACAGCTTGCTGGACGCAGCCAGTA
>CALLVY010000035.1 GCA_938015925.1 uncultured Saprospiraceae bacterium | reverse complement strand
GGCATTTGCCCGATTTTCAGATAATTCTAAATTATGATTTTCATTTCCTTCTGCATCGGTATGTCCTTGCACATCGATGGTGATGGTGGGATTCTTTTTGAGAATGCCGACCAATTTTTCCAATTCGTCAAAGGACTCTGGGAGGAGATCGTATTTGTCGGTTTCGAAGTAGATGTTGTCCATTTGGATGGAAGCTACTCCTTTTTCAATTTTATAATATTTGCTGGGCACATAATCGACTGCTTCGGATCGGAAAGATTCTACATAGACATCGTCGATTACAAAGTAGCCTGTGGCGAGTGTTGGTTTTTCTGCATCGGAAAGGAACTGGCCGAGGTAGAGATAAGTCGATTCTTCTTCGGCAATGAAAGAGCCAAATACTTTGATCCATTCGCCAGGTTCTACCAATATTTCTTCATTGGCGCTTACCTGAGGTTTACCGGTGAGAATGCGTTTGTTGTTGAAAAAAATATCATTGGAAAAATAGACACCAAAATGATCGTTGAGAAAAGTAGGAATGGGTTGTTGTTTGGAATAATAGGTCGGCATGCTGATCCAAAATTCTACATAATACGAAACGCCGGGCTTCAATTTTTCTCTCAATTTTACTTTTCCATACTCCGCCCAATAATCTCCATTGACCACAATCCCTGCCATGTTTTTGCCATTGTGTGGCGGAATGGGCGTCATATTACTGCTTTTAAATCGGGGACTTATTAAGTCCGTAGAGGCTTCATTGGGCACGGTCCACCAATGGATCGCGCGCTCAAAGGCCATTCCATTGGGGCTCAATTGAGAAGGTAAAAACTCATAGGACTCGAATCCTGGATTAGGGACGAGGTTTTGAGCAGTAAGAAAAGTGGGGAGTAATGCGAAAAAGAATAAGTACCATTTGACCATATCAGACCAGATTATTTGTAGAAATAATACACAATTCAACGCTAAAAAACAAAGTGATGTTGCTAAAAGGCCAAAAATTGGGTTTTTTATAACAGAATCGGCCTTTTTTAGGAGTGTTCTCCTTTTTGGCCGTCGACATTTGAGGGAAAAAAATCAACAATTACACCATTACGAATGGTAAAGAAATCCAATGGTAAGAATAGGGAGACATGGTCGAAGCCAAAGCCAAAACCATTCCCTCCTGCCTAAAGCATTTTTAGATGGCTTAAAAAATCAAATCTATTTCTTCACCAAACCTTTATATCATGAAAAAAGTAATATTTTTCCTCCTGGCGTTTTACCATCCTCCACATCAGCTTCCTAAAGGAAAAACTTTCCTTAAAGGCAAAAGCTAAAAGCATTTTTACCTATTCCATTTAGGCATTTATTATTTGTCCATCCTTCTATTTTCCTCTATCCATTTCCTCCTTGCTTTAGAAAAAAAACACTTTTGTTGCTACCCTTTTTTATTCTAGTGGGTCTAACTTATTAAATCTGAAAACGGAAAAAGGCCATTTCCAATTTGAGATTCTTTAAAAAATATATTTGTTAACCACGATTATTCTGAGCTCAAAAGAATAATCTAAAAAAAATAAATCATGAGAAATTTAATGATAATGATCTTCCTTCTTTTGATTGCTTCCTGTCGAATGGAAGAGGATATGACGATTGAAAAGGACTTCAATAAAACGTCTAAGATAGAAAATAGAATACCCGCAGATCAATCGGAAATAGAGAATGAAGTTGAGAACCCGCTATTGGCTGCCAAATCAAAACCTTGTGAACTTAATGGGGATGAAGTACTAGAATGTGGTCAGGGGCTTTGCGGAAGTTGGATAGGAAATGGCTATCATGTTTATGAATCCATTCCCTTGGTATTTCCATGTGAAGAACCCTGTTCGGTTACTTTGACTATTGAAGAAATAGAAGTGCCTAATAGATTTACGGTTTATAATTCAAAAGGAATAGAGGTGACCTCAGAATGGATTGGTTGGGCTAATTACCCTGGTCCATGGGGAAGCTCTCTGGGGAATCCTGGTCCTCCTTCCTTAACCTTTGTTAGAGATCCCGGTCAAACTTACACACTGGTAATCGAAACCTCTCTCCCTAGCAAAGGAAAACCAGATCGATTTGGTTCCGATACATGGGAAGTGTTCATGCATTGTGACTGTCCATGTGAAGTTGGTTGTGTGGATGATTGTGGAGGTAACTTTAGTGGGCAAAGTTCAACGATAGGTTACCAAGTATATTCAAATACCATAAATTTAGAATGTTTAGAAGAAGGGTGCGAGGTTACCTTGACCGTCCATGCTTATGACGTACCAAATCGTTTTAACATAAATGTGGGAGGAGCTTTAGTTACCTCTGACTGGCTTGGCGTTTCAACTGTTCCTGGACCTTGGGGATATACCCCAGATAATGGTGGTTATTATATCCATCGTACGGGGACCGTCACCATGTCTTTTATAAAAGGAGCAGAAGATTCCGTAGTCCTCGAAACGGAGACGGTCGTAATTGCCGGGACGGATCCATTTACTGATAATTGGTGGGTAGGAGTTCAGTGTAATTGTGAAACTGGAGTAGGCAATTAAGAGGGGCTATTTTATCCTTGCGACTCCGAGCTGCGCCACAGATTTAGATGGTTCCACCAAAAAGAAATCCCGAATATTCTCAACGAATATTCGGGACTTTTTTTAATCAGTGAATTTTGTTACTCAAACAAATTGTCATAAGAATTCCCACTTCCACCATTAGATCGCTTCTCCGGTCGAGCCACAGGACTATTCAAATCCAATGTCTCATCTACGGTTTTACCATCCATCAACATCAGCGTACTTTCCTTTTCCCACTTCTCCAACATCTGCATCCCTTCTTCTTCAAACACCCCATTTTGCAAATCCACCGAATCCATAAAGTTGGCCGACATTTCCATAAAGCGTTCCATCTCCCCAACCTTATTGGCCACATCATCCGCAACGACTTCCATCGCTTGGTCAAACATCGCGCGCTTATCAGGATCACCAGAGATGATACTCATCGCACTTTGCATGGCAGAGTGACTCGCGCGAATGGCTTTGCGTTCTTGTTCTTTCATCTTCACTTGGTCGCGGGTATCTTCCAGTAAGATTTCAGAATTAGAATACATCTTCGTCAGGATGCGGTACATGATTTCCATTTTGGAATGTAGCGCTTTGTATTTGCCATTGCTTTCTTTAAGACGAGCGGCTTTACGAGAAGACAACATCAGTTGTTTGTCATTGCCTTTTTGTTTGGCCATTGCTGCCAACTTCATATTATTGTCGATCTCTTTGTTGTTTTGTTCCATGATGGTCGACAATTTTCTCATCTGACCGCGGATGGCTCCGATTTGCTTGCTCATTTTTCGCAAGTTATCTTCTAAGCTATCCACATAAGATTTGAGAACCCCAATAGGATCGATGTTGAGAAAGATTCCAGTGATTTTGCGCATCACACTTTTGTACATGTACCAAACC
>CALLVY010000034.1 GCA_938015925.1 uncultured Saprospiraceae bacterium | reverse complement strand
TCAATTGCATTTTCCAATAATTCTTTAACTACCGAGGCCGGCCGCTGTATCACTTCCCCAGCTGCGATCTGGTTGGCAATGGCGTCGGGCAGTAGCTGAATAATATCAGCCATAGTTTACGTTTGTTTAAGAGGGTTTTTAGAAAACCCATTATAGGTGTTGCAAAGTGTGTTTCAACAATACGTAATTGATCAAGCAGGTATTTAGGTAATCTTTAAGAAGATCCAAAAATTTAGTAATTATCACCTTTTACTTGTCTGAGTTTCTCTAAACTAGAGAAAAGTTGAACTTAGTACACACTGGTGTTCATTCCCCTTTTTCCTAGCATTCTCCAGCTACGATCCAATTGCAGCAGAGATGTCCGGCAAATATACGATAAGAAACAAATATGTTAGAATGACCAGACCAGCAATTATTGCCAAAAGCATCAAATTCGAGCGCAGAACAGCTTTTTGTCGAGCCTTGGTATTGCCACCACCATTTCCCGTTCGCCGGAAATTTTGAGCAATCCTTGTTTTTAGGGCATCCGGATCATTTTGCTTCATCTTCTCGATCAATTCCAGTCGATTTTGCAATTCCTCCTTTTGAGGATTCCAATGTCGTGGTCGGTATTCAAACCTTTGGTGTTTTGGGGTACGGAAAACTTTTAATAATCGCATAATGGCTTTTTTTTAATAAACTTTAACCTAAGTACACTGGGCCTAAAGGAAAAAGTCTAAGCGTATTCAGAAATGAGAACAAAATAAAAAGGCAATTGGTCATTTCTAATGGTAAAATACAAAGAAGTTGTTTGAAAAAGATACTTCTTAGAAGGCTTTTTTGATTAATTCCAGGAGTGAATTCTTTGTTTTAGCCCGCCTTTTGCTGGCAGGTAGGTCGCTAATCCGATAGTACCTGAAAATACTTGCAGAATAAGCCTGACTTATTTTGTAATTGCCCATTAGAACGAACTATATTTGCAGCTTCAAGATCAAAAAGTTTAGATAATTATCATTCCGGCTAATGAGCGACAAGATCAAACATGAGTGCGGTATCGCACTCGTTAGGTTATTAAAACCTCTCGATTTCTACCATAAAAAATACGGTACTGCCCTCTACGGCCTAAATAAATTGCGCCTGCTGCTGAAAAAGCAAAGAAATCGTGGGCAAGATGGTGCCGGACTCGCCACCATCAAATTAGACCCTAAGCCTGGCACTCGCTATATCAGTCGCAAGCGTTCCAATGCCAGCAATTATCTCGACGACCTTTTCCAGCAAGTTTATTCCCATTTTCAAAGTGCTACTCCAGACCAACTCAATGATCCAGAGTGGCTAAAAGCTAATCTTCCGTATACCGGAGAATTGCTTTTGGGACACTTGCGTTATGGTACTCATGGTGCCAATACCATTGAAACTTGCCACCCATTCCTTCGACAAACCAATTGGGTGAGTAGAAACCTCGTGGTTGCCGGAAATTTCAACCTCACTAATGTAGATGAGCTTTTTGACGAATTGGTTGGGTTCGGACAATATCCTAAGGAAAAATCGGATACGGTTACGGTTTTGGAAAAAATTGGTCATTTCCTCGACGATGAAGTCCAAAGGCTGCACACTTGGTTTAAACCAGATGGTTATTCAACTAAAGAACTCAACGAACTTATTTTTGAAAACCTGGATGTCCAACGTCTGCTCCGCAGAGCCAGCAAAAAATTTGATGGAGGCTATGTAATGGCTGGTATGATTGGCCATGGAGATGCTTTTGTCATGCGAGATCCTTCTGGAATTCGTCCGGCATTTTATTATGCAAGTGATGAGGTGGTGATTGTCGCTTCTGAAAGACCAGCGATCCAAACAGCTTTAGATGTTCATTTTTCTAAAGTCAAAGAATTGACTCCTGGACATGCTCTGATTATCAAGCGCAACGGTGAAGTAAGCGAAAAACCATTTATTGATCCACTGCCCCGTACCGCTTGTTCTTTTGAACGCATTTATTTTTCTCGCGGAACGGATAAAGACATTTATCTCGAACGAAAAAAACTAGGAGAACAATTGGCTCCGGCAGTACTCCGCAGTGTTGGTTATGATTTTGACAATACTGTTTTTTCTTTTGTGCCGAATACCGCAGAATCTGCCTATTTCGGATTGGTAGAAGGTTTGGAAAAAGAATTGAATGCGGTGAAGGTGGAACGATTGATCCAATTGGGAGAAGATCCTCATCCTAAAAAAATAGCCAAGGTATTAAGTACCAAAGCCAGAGTGGAAAAAATCGTGGTTAAAGATGCTAAGCTGCGGACCTTTATTGCAGATGATAGTAGCCGTGCTGATTTGGTTTCGCATGTATATGATGTGACTTATGGTATTGTAAAAAATGAAAAAGACGCTTTGGTTTTACTCGATGATTCTATCGTTAGAGGAACTACGTTGAAGGAAAGCATCATCCGAATTGTTTCTCGATTGAGACCAAGAAAAATTGTGGTTGTTTCTTCTGCTCCACAGATTCGCTATCCCGATTGTTATGGTATCGACATGTCGCGACTTAAGGAATTTGTTGCTTTTCGCGCCATGGTTGCATTATTGAAAGACACCAATCAAGAGCATCTTTTAGAAGAGACTTACCAACGTTGTAAAGCGCAAGAAGATCTTCCGATGGAGGAAATGAAAAACGAAGTACAGGCGCTTTACGATGTATTCGAATACGAAGAAGTCTCTAAGAAAATTGCAGAAATCATTACGCCTCCGGGAATCAAACCTAAGGTGGAAGTAATTTATCAAACCATCGAAGACCTACATATCGCTTGCCCCAATAATAAAGGGGATTGGTATTTTTCTGGAAACTATCCGACTCCTGGTGGCTATCGGGTCATCAACCGAGCTTTTATCAATTACTACGAGAAAAACGATAAGCGGGCTTATTAAAAAATCAAACTACAGACCTGAGGCAGCTCGTACTTCCTCCAGACGGCTATTCCAAAAATCTTTAAAAGAAGCAGTGGGTTCTCGACACAAATAGACCCTGGTCCCCAATTCTCTTGCCCGAGGATTTTTGACCCTATCGACCAGGATTACTCTGGCGAATAAATTTTCAATATCTTCTCCAAGATTGTCATTGACATAAATAAATTGATCGACCTCTGTCGATAGGTTTTCTCCATTCCATAGCCGATAAGAATCGGCAAAACTATTCACAGGAGGAAGGCCATATTTTTTACCCAAATGATCAATGGCTCCTGCTTGTCCATAATTCTCTGCATAAATGATTACTGGTTTTTCTAAGTCGCATAACTCATAGGCTTTTCCTACCCCATCTGCCAGCTCCTGCCATCCCAACATATCGGCATAGTCTTGTGGCAAAGCATGCGATGCACCATCCTCCCAACGCAGCGCCGTTTCCAATGGAAATTGGGCAAAGTATTTTTGCAAACCATCTGCAGAAAAAATCGGTATCGCCATCGGAATAATCGGTAGTATCAAGCCAACCAAAGCCGCAGCAAAAAGCATTCGAAGCCAAAAAATTTTAATTTTTTCTTCCCAAAAAACGGCACCAGCCGCAATCAATGGAGGGAAGATACCCAAGGTATAATAGCTTTTCCCTTTAAACATCAGGAATAGAAAAACGGTCAAAACAGCAATCCAAGCTGACCAGCGAAATCGTGTATTCTTTTTATCTCCTAACAGAAAAAACAAACCAGGAACAAAGAGGAAAACATTTTGCCAATTGACCACAAACTGATCGGCAATAAAATCGAGTGGCTGGACATTTTGCAATTGGTTTTCCGATAGCTCTTGCATGTGGTGGATGACTGGAAATCCATAATAGAATTGCCAAAGCAAATTGGGAAGAAAAACCAACAAGCCTAAGGCCATCGCCTGGTAAGGGGTTTTGGTGAATATTAATTTTCGCTGAGGAGTCAATAGTACTCCAAGGATCATGGCCAAAACAAAAAAAGCAACGGAATATTTATTGAGCATTCCTAGTCCGATTGCAACTCCGAGATACAAAAGGTAATTTTTATTTTCGGTATTAAGAAAACGAATAAGCAGATAAATATAGAAAGTCCAAAATAAAATATCAAAAGGTACGGGCATCAAAAAAGAAAAGGCCCGTAGAAAAGCCAGGTGAAATAAAGTCGCTAAAAAAGTAAGACCTATGGCAAATCTTTGCCCTCCCAATTCTTTGGCAATCAAACAAGAAAAGAGACTCATCAGAGCTCCCGCGACAGCAGGAAAAACATGAATAGCTCGCAAGCTTTCTCCAAAAACATTCTGAGAAAACCAACTCAGCCAACCCAATAATGGTGGATTGGACCAATGCCCAATTCCCGGATGCGCTCCAAGCGCGAGGTATAAAAATTCATCGCGGTGAAAACCCAACATCCCTGAACTCCACCAATGAAGCAAAAAGGAAATCAAAAATAAACTTCCCCAAAACAAGGATTCTTTTTTCATCAAGTGGTCAAAACTAATGGGCATTTTAAGATGTTTTTTTTAAGAAAGAGCAAACCTATTATTTTAAACTTTCACCGCAATCACTTGTTTTTCTTTTCTACTTTTCTCTGCGGAAAATCCCATGACATGGCTCTCAATAGAAGCCGCAATAGTGGAGCTTAAAAGAGAAGCGTCTTGATTTGCTACCGCCTGTATCCAATCGGATACCAGCTTCCAATCTCCACCTCCATGGCCATCCGTTTTTTGTTCCCATTTCGTTTTTTCTCCAGTCAAGAAATCCGTGTGTACAAAATGATTCATATCTCCAACGATGTCGCCCAAACTTCCCATAATTCGCGTTCGACGACCATGGTAAGAAGTAAAAGCTTCCATGCTAAAACTTGCGGTGACCTCGTCTTCAAATAAAATATTACAAGTATAATGATCTGGCTGATCGTTTTCCATACGGTAGACACAGCGGCCGTAGTTGGTGTTTTTTAGATAATCCAGAATGGCTTCGCCTTGCTTACTTTCCTCCTCGGGCAAATCAAAAACATAGGTTCTTTGTCGATCTCGATGATAGATTTTTAAGGCTGAATAGGGACAAGTAGATTCTACTTTACAGCCATCCATACAGCGGCCAGTACTTCCTGCTGGTGCATTTTTTTTATTAAACCAAGAAAGCGCACCAAAGGCTTGAATATCGGTGCAGCGTTTTTGCAGCATCCATTTGATAATGTCTAAATCATGGCAAGACTTGGCCAAAATAATCGGCGTCGTTTGTGTAGAATTATGCCAATTGCCTCTGACATAAGAATGCGCCATGTGAACGTGTTCGATGGGTTCAAAATGCTGCATACTCACTACTTTTCCCAGAACACCCGATTCGATAATTTGTCTCAATTTTATAAAATAAGGCGCATAGCGCAGCACATGACAGACCGCTACAATACGTCCCTTCTTTTCGGACAATTCCAGAATATCGCGACATTCCTTTTCGGAAGGAGAAATCGGCTTTTCCAACAAGACATCATACCCCATTTCCAAAGCGGCCATACAGGGCCCATAATGCAAATCATCTGGCGTAGTGATGATGATAGCATCTGCAAATTTCTTCACTTTGAAAACGTCTTCCCAAGTATTAAAAATATGTTTCTTTTTAATTTTATGTTTTTCCGTATATCTTTTTCGTCGGATGGCAATGGGCTCAGCGACTCCTATAATATCTAATTCCTCCGGATATTTCACGCCATAATTTCCATATACATTTCCACGATTACCCGCTCCTAAAGTAATGGCTGTTACGGGCTTTTTCAATGGCCTTTTTTTACTTTCCTCTGGTAAAAGCAGAGGAATCCCAGCTTCGGTGGTCGCCCAGGAAGAAGGAGTAAAAGTCATTGCTCCTAAAGCGAGACTTAGCTTTTTCAATGCATTTCTTCTGGATTGATTTTTCATTTTATTTTGTCTTTATGGAATTAGGGAGGGACTTAAAAAAAGATAATTTCCTAGTCTTTCGAAAAGATAAAGAAAAATACTATCTTTTATCTCTCTTTTCTTTTCTTCTTAATCAGAGAAGTTCTTGTAAAACAGATCAATGATTTACATACACTTCAGAAAAAAATTTCCAATGAAATACAGTTTACTCTTCGTTTTATGCTTTTTATTAGCGGCTCCTGTTTATACTCAAAAATTGATTAGTGCTACCCAGGCTAGTAGTCATACACAGGCTGAACTTATTAGCAAATACAACCTTCCAGCTGCTTTATCAAAAAATGGATCTACGCTTTTTAAGGTCCTTTATAAGACAACCGACATCCATGGTATGCCTGATACTGCTTCCGGCCTGGTCGTCATTCCAGATGTTATTGGTGAATATCCTCTTTTGTGTTACCAGCATGGAACAGCCAATGACCGCAGCAATGTCCCATCCGTCATCAATCCAGATGGCTATCCCAATGGCGACCCCATTGGCGTAATCTTTAGTGCATTTGGTTATGTGGTAGCGGCACCAGATTTTTTGGGCTTGGGTGATTCTGATGGTTTTCATCCTTATGTGCATTTGGAGACAGAGGCTTCTGCTGCGATAGATCTTTTGTTTGCTACGGAGGAATTGATGGAAACCCAAAGTTCTTCGCTTAATGATCAGTTATTTATTTCTGGTTATTCACAAGGAGGCCATGCTGCCATGGCAGCGCATCAAAAAATCCAGGAAGATTTCTCTAATGATTTTACGGTAACTGCTTCGGCTCCCATGTCGGGACCTTATAGTATCTCTGGTGTAATGACCGATTTGATTCTACAGGATCAAGAATATTTCTTTGCCGCCTATATTCCCAATACCTTTTTGTCTTATAACCTAGCTTATGATTTGTTTGATGA
The DNA here is from genome assembly GCA_938015925.1 of uncultured Saprospiraceae bacterium. Classification (GTDB taxonomy): domain Bacteria; phylum Bacteroidota; class Bacteroidia; order Chitinophagales; family Saprospiraceae; genus CALLVY01. The sequence continues at coordinate 8,058 of CALLVY010000034.1, read as the reverse complement.
AACGGAGGAATATTTTAAGCAACCTTATGCTGCTACGATTGATTCTTTTTATCGGGAAGAAATCGGTTTATTTGAACTTAATGCCCGCTTGATCAGTCAATTGATCAGCCAAACAGGTGGTTCTTTTCCGAAGACCATGTTGCAAGACAGTATTCTGGCGGTTGCTACCGATGACACTCATCCACTAAGCATCGCATTAAGAGCCAATGACAATACCAACTGGGTGCCAGAGGCACCTACTCGATTGTTTTATTGTACGGCCGATGATCAGGTGCCTTTCCGAAATAGTGTCGTAGCAGATTCGATTTTTCAAGTAAATAATGCTCCCGATCTCCTCTCTATTGATGTCGATTCCGGAGCTGATCATGGAGGATGTGTCAATCCTGCGGTGACCAATACGCTTTTCTTTTTCTTACAATACCAGAATTTCCAGGTGTCTACGGATGAAACGAATTTGGTCGATCAAACTTTGAAAATGAGTCCTAATCCTGTTCGTGATTTTGTAGACTTACAGTGGGAGGGAAAATTGAGTCGTTTGGAATTGTATGACACTTATGGTAATCTACTGCGTCAAGTAAATATTGATTCGCAGACGACTCAAAAAATAGAAGTGAGTGATTTGCCTGCGGGGATGTATTTTTTATTGGGAAGAGATGGAGACCGGAAGGTTTTGAAAAAAATGGTTAAGGAGTAATTGGGTATTCCTGAACTTGGAGCGTGTTTAAAATTAAGGCTTTGGAGAAAGTTTATTTTAAACACGCTCTAAATTAATAATGTATCTGGGGTAATTTTATTTACACCCACAGCCACCTCCCACTTTCCCACCATTGGCACCAGAAGCGCCTTCTCGATAAGATTGAAAATTGATTTCATAGCCTTCTAGCAGACTTGCTTCTAAAGCCATTTCCTCGTCATTAAGATACATCTTTTGGTATTCCTTGACGGGAACGCAGGAAGAAAATACGGCGATGAAAATTATAGCGGTGATTAGAAAAATACCTTTTTTCATGTGTTAAAACAGAATTGAACGGGTCCATTAATTTAAGGATCGCTAAGATAGTTTTAAAGTTTTATACTACAAAAAAAGTCGTCTCGGCTTGATTAGCTGTACTAATCTTCCAAGACGACTTTTTTTATCTATTCCAACTTATTGAAGTTGTTCGCTTGCGATATTATTGAGTAATCTTAAACTTAATATACTTCACATAATCTGCTGCTGCCAAACTAGACTGGTAACCCATGCGATCAATCTCCTGACCACTCGAATCTACGATCACCAAAGTAGGGAAAAACTTAGGCGCGTATTTTTCTGCCAATCCATCATTGTGTTTGGTTTGCTCTGGACTCAGTTTATTCTGGCTTCTTCTTGGAAAATCAACTTCCAATAGCACCACGTTCTCTTTTGCAAAATCGGTAAATACCTTATTGTCTAAAACTCTGTTTTTCATCGCCATACAAGGACGACACCAATCAGAGCCAGAAAAAATCATGACTATTGGTTGGTTATTGGCTTGTGCCTGCGCTTTCGCTTCTTCGATTTGGGTAAACCACAAATTCTCAGTTGAGGCATCTTGTGCCAATCCATTCTGTACCACTAAAGCTAACAATAGAAGAAAAAATGACATTTTATATTGCATAAATAAGTAGCGTATTTGTTAGATAATTATTTCTTTCCCTTGTTCCTTTTAAATCAATAAAATTCGTTTAAAAAGAACTCCCACTATTAACGAGTGGGGAACAATAATAGTGCCCCGACTTCCATAGTTCCCCTCAAACATAAGTCTTTTAAGACTTCGCTGCTTGTTCCACAAGACTTTTAGCAACTATTTAACAAATCCCAGCATTCTATTTCTTTGAGTAAAAAACAAGAAGAATCCTAGCAAAATCATACAAAACAAGAAACTGGGTTCTGACATTCGGTGCGCATCTTCGCTGATATCCAAAGCCTCATTTCCTTTCAAGACTTGTTCTTGTTTTTTCTTGAGCGCCGTTCTTTGTGCTTCATTTTCCAGAGAAATAAAAGACATCACGGGCGTCAAAATATTGCCAGACAAACTATTTTTTACCATTGGCAACCACTCTGCATTTTTTTGCCCAGGGTAGCGGATATAACTTTGGTAACGACCTTCCAGCGTCAAAGCATCTGTCCAGTTTTTTGCTTTGGGCAAATCTTTGGTGTCGATCGCCATGGGCTCGAGCAGAACTACAGATGGGCCTGGTTTGGCAGATATATAGGCTTGTGGATTCGTCGCATTTGGCCAAGCCAAAATTTTTGGAGAAAGTGCAGCAATCGAATCGGTAAACAAAGAACCGGGATAATCTTGTAGCGAAAAAGTAAAGGGTTCTTGATCGGCATTGATACATTGGTAGTGATTTATATCTGGACAAGCCCTGGTAAAATCCTCGAAGTCTTCTGGTAAAATGGCCCTTCCGGTACGATCGCTTAAACTAATAATTTCGGGAATTTGAGGCGACACCTTTGCTCCTGCTTTTACTAGAATTCCTTTGATTGCTCTTCCTTGATTGAAGCCGCCAAAGAATTTTTGTGCTTTCAATTCTTCCTGCCAATTTCCGCTTAAGGAAATATTTTTACAATAGGCGTTCGTAAAAGTCAATTGAGCTTGCGGAGCTTGTGCAGGATTTTCGGCTAGTAATTTTTCTATCGTTTGCGTGTAAAAATCCAATAAGGAATCTTTTCCTTCGGAACCATCGACGATAAAATGGAAATAAGCATTTCGCTCTACTTCCGGTAAAGTATTTTTTAAAGTTTCCGGTATGTAAACTACTTTTTGATCGGCGCTAAGAATCGCTTCGCTTAGTGGAAGTACTTCTTTATCAGGATCTCCTAGCATTATTTTTTGATCATCTATTTCAAACGCTAAAGGCTCTTTGTGTAAAATTTCAAAACCGGTTCTTCGAGTTTGATTGGCTGCAAAAGGGAAGACTCGAAAAGCGATGGTATTTCCTCGGAGGTAGTATAAAATCCCAGGGTCTCTTCGAGCACTGACTATTTGCTGATAGACCCAAGTCGCCGATTTTTTTTCTGCCAAAATTCCGGGTACTTTTTCTCCTTCAATCCACAAATAATAATCGCTAATCCAGGCACCTTCCGGGAGATCAAATTGGGTGACATATTCTTTTTGTCTACTACTATGATTGGTGATATCTAAATCCACCCAGGTTGTCCAGGATTGTTCTTTTTCATCGTAGGTCGATTGGGTATTGACCTTGCTGATATCGACATCATCATGGGCAGGCATTCTCAATCTGGAAAAACCTTGTGTGTTTTGGTGGAGTCCAAAAAACACCCTTTCTAAAACATTTATTTTTGCTTCTGACAAAGTCAGATTATCCAAAACCAACCAAGTGTAGAAAGGAGAAAGAAAAGGCGTTTGTCCGATAGAAATGCTATTGCGCCAGCGGTCGTTTTTATGCGATCGGATGGTTTGAATGACTCGGTTTAAGGACGGGATACTAATTTCTTTGGGTGCAGGTTTATCGAAGTCGGATTGATAGACATATTCGAGGGCATTTTGCAGCGCAAAACGATCTTGAGCATAATTGATTCCTAAGGCCAAAGGGATGGACGCTGCGCCAAAAGCAAAAAGTGGCAGCAGCATTTTTCTAGAATAATGGTTTTGCAAAAAACGGAAATCGCTGGCCAGGTCGATCGAATGAAAAACCAGCAAAACAATCGGAGTAAGCATTAAAAAACCCAAACCAAAAGCGATCATGGCGATGAGTGATCCGGGCAAGAAAGGAATGAAGACCAAAAAGAAATACAAGGTATAACTAAAAGTGATACTCTGTAAAGCAAATAATAGCAAGCGATGAAAAGCCTTTTGTGGTCTGGGAATACAAAGAGCAATTCCATTGATCACTGCCAAGATATAAAACCAAGGATGGCTAAAATCTCCGAAGATCCCATCGAAATCCCCGCTCCAGGAAAACCCATTAAACAGTCCATTATTCAATGCAAGTCCCATTAGTGGAAAAACAATCCCAACGGGAATTTTCCACAAGAGTTGGTATTTTTTAAATATTCCTCCTCTCTTATGAGCCAAAATATAAATCCCTCTAGTCAAGAAAAAGAGAAAAGCAACAACACTGGCGATCATCAAAAGAATCATTGTATATTGGGCAAAATCGCTTCGCATGGGCACCCAATTCCGAAAGAGAATTTCCATAAAAAAATACCAGAGCAAAGGAATCAAGCAGGCTGCACCAAAATTTTTCAGCGAGAGATAACCGCCTTCTCTCGACGGCGTCAAACCAACTACCAAGGTGAGCAATGCATGAGCCAAAGTAGGCATCAAAAAACTCCCCACATAAAGCACCATATTTTGCGGAAGCATCCAGGCAGGAATCGACCAGGGGATAATATCATCAAAATGAAAAACGAATAAAAACAAAAATGGAACATGAAAAAGCAAAGACATCAATCCGTATAAAGTGTGGATTTCCCGCTCTTTTATAATCGCCAGTAAAGCATAAACCAAAGTCATTCCCCAAAGGACAAACAAACCAGCTGCAAAGAGCCCCCAAGTCTGAATACTTTCCGGTTCGAGTAAGGTATGAATGACTTGGAAAGCGCCGAAGTAGATGGCCGCCAGAATCAGAACAGGGATAGTGTTGATGATCAATAGCCATCGGGGGTTCATTAAACTACGCATAGAATTTAGTTATTTTTCGGTTAGAATAAAGGGCTAGGAAGTAGAATAGAATCAAAAAGAAAATGTAGATAAAACTTCCTTGGTAGAGGTGCATTTTATCGGTTCCGAGGGTATAAAAAAGCTCACTCCACCGGAGACTATTGATCGCAATAATGATTCGGGAACTATTGGCCAGAATGGTAAAAAAGAAGGCTCCAAAAGTAAATCCGGCAATGGCAAGAAATTTTCGAACAGCCGTTTTATAAAAAGGTAAAACACTAATAGAAACCATGCAAAAAGCCATCACAAAAAAATTGACTCCTGAGCAGGATTTTTCGATACTAATCTGTAAGCTGGGAAAAAGATAGCCTGTTTCCGCGCTGTAGTGATAACTGGCTCCGGTAAAAAAGGAAACCACCATACTCACCGGCTTGAGGAATAGTTTTAGATCCTCTGTTTGGCAATTGGTATAAAATAGCTTTAGACTAAAAGCTAAAAGCGCAATCAAGCCCAAAAAAAAGAGATCGAGCGGTACTTGTCTATTGGGTTTTATATCCATTTCATTTTTCGTTTTAGTCCAAAAAAAATATTTTCCTTAAGCAAAAGCTCAAAAGACGAAGGAGTCTTCTCAGAAAAAAATACCATTATTGGAAGAAGAATTTGCTTAGCGCAAAGTCAAAAAAGATGTGGATAAAATTGAAGAGGCGAAATTTTAAGGACTCCTTATGTTTAAGAAGTTATTTTAAATGTAACGACAAGGTATAAAAAATATTTCAAGAATGCTTGAATACCGCTATTGTTTTAAATCTCTCCTTAGCTTCCTATCGGAGATTCCTTAGAAATGATTAATTTACAGCGGTGAACAACACAAATTTTAAAAAGACCTCGCATGTCAAAAATAAGTCGTAAAAATTTCTTCCGCGGATTAGCACTCGGAACGGTTTCTCTTCCGCTCGTTATTCGTTCTTGTGGTGGACAAAATATTGCTCAAGACAATAGCAGTCCAGCGATTCATTCGGGCAAAAAATACCGTTGGAAAATGGTAACCACCTGGCCGCCTAATTTTCCTGTGCTCGGTGAAGGTTGTACTTTATTTGCCAAATGGGTCAAAGAAATGTCGGGTGGACGAATGGACATTCGCGTTTATGGCGGTGGAGAATTGGTGCCGCCATTGGAAGCTTTTGATGCGGTGCGAAGCGGTGCTGCGGAAGCAGGTTCTGGTGCAGCTTATTATTGGGCGGGTAAAGATCCTGCTACTCAGTTTTTTGCCTCGGTCCCTTTTGGGATGAACGCACAGCAGCTCAATGCCTGGATTCTCCGGGGTGGTGGAATGGAACTCTGGACCGAATTGTATGCCAAATACGGCTTGGTCCCAATGCTTGGCGGAAACACGGGCGTACAAATGGGCGGCTGGTTCAATAAAGAAATCAATTCTCTGGAAGACTTAAAAGGTTTGAAAATGAGAATGCCGGGACTTGGAGGTAAGGTACTCGAAAAAGCGGGAGGTACTCCGGTCTTGCTTCCTGGTGGAGATTTGTATACGGGTTTGGAGCGGGGTGTTATTGATGCGACGGAATGGATTGGCCCTTACCACGATTACAAAATGGGTTTTCATCAAATCGCCAAATATTATTATACCCCGGGTTGGCATGAAACCGGTACTGCATTAGAATTCTTTTTCAACAAAGAAAAATTCGATATGCTCCCACCGGATATCAAAGCCATTATGGAATCTGCGGCCTTACGGCTCAATGGCTGGATGTTGGCGGAGTTTGAAACGCAAAATGCGATTTATCTCAAAAAATTATTAGAAGAAGAAAAGGTAGAAGTTCGCAGCTATCCCGATGAAGTGCTTGCGCAATTGCGGATCCATACGGATGAGATCATTGAAGAAATAACCCAAGAACATCCTTTCTGTAAAAAAGTATACGCTTCTTATGATCAGTTTAGAAAAGCCGCCACGGATTGGGCGGCATTGACGGAGAAGGTTTATTATAATAGTATTCAGATTTGAGGAATCGTATTTAAGATTTTTCAGCAGCCTGAAAGCTTGCAACTCCAAAACTAGGGCCATCGTCCCTAGTAACAAAAAATTATTCTTTCTGCAACCTGTAAGGCTGCGACTCTCACCTTAAGTCCAAAATACTTTCCTTACATAATAAAAAGTCGCAGCCCTACAGGCTGCTAATCGCCACTGCAACATTTCCAAGGGCGATGCCCTTGGCTTTGGAGTCTTAGCCTTTCAGGCTATTGATATCAAAAAAATTTGAAGCGTTTATGGGTCGGAATCTTTGCAAATCTATTTTTCAAATAAAACAAAAACCACTTCCGGAAAAAACATAATGACCAACAAAAAGACCACCTGAATCAACACAAAGGGAATAATACCTCGGTACAAATGTCCCGTGGTTACGCTCGGCGGAGCCACACCTTTGAGGTAGAATAGGGAGAAACCAAATGGCGGGGTCAGGAAAGAAGTTTGCAGATTCATCGCCAATAAAATCCCGATCCAGACCAGATTCATGTCGTAGAGTTGGAAAATCGGAGCGACTACTGGAACGATGATAAAAATGATTTCGATAAAGTCTATAAAGAAGCCTGCTACAAAAACCACCAACATGACCAGTAGGAGAAAGACCATTGGAGACAGGTTGGATTCTTCAATCAAATTGATCAGGTAAGTATCGCCACCCATTTCTCGAAAGACAAAAGAAAAAGTAGTGGCGCCCAGCAAAATCATAAACACCATGCAAGTCAGGTGAGTGGTCTCGCGCATCACGGATTGCAACGTTTCCAGATTAAATTTTCTTTGCAGGATCGTAAGCAAGGTAGCACCTAAAGCACCTACTGCTGCCGCTTCCGTCGGCGAGGCAATCCCTTGACAAATCGAACCCAAAACGGCTACAATCAACAACAGTGGCAAAACAAAAGCCTTGATCACCTTCGACCAAAACTCAGGATCTTCCTGGTATGCTTTGATCTCTTCTGCTGGAATCGGAGGAGCGCTTTCTGGGTCCAACTTCGCCTTAATCAGAATATAAACAATATAGCAAGCGACCAGTAAAAACCCAGGCAATAAAGCCGCTCGAAAAAGATCTCCTACGGAAATATTGAGGACACTTCCCAGCAAAACCAAAACGACAGAAGGGGGAATAATTTGCCCTAAAGTACCCGCGGAAGCAATCGTCCCCGTGGCCAATTCTGCCTGGTATCCGCGCTTCAACATCGTCGGCAAACTAATCAAACCCATCGTAATCACCGTAGCTCCAACAATCCCTGTAGAGGCAGCCAACAAAGCGCCAACAATAACCACAGAAACCGCCAAACCACCTCTCATCCGACCAAAAAGCATGGCCATCGTTTCCAACAAACTTTCTGCCAGTCCCGATTTTTCCAACATGATTCC
>CALLVY010000033.1 GCA_938015925.1 uncultured Saprospiraceae bacterium | reverse complement strand
AATCGAGTAAAAGGAACTCTTTAAAAGGCGTCATAATACCTCCACATTTCACCTAAACTTCGTCATTAAAAGATAAGACTAAAAGGACAATCAGTGAGTCCTTGATCTCTTATACCTTAAAAGTAAGTCTGAATCTGAACGATTACAATTACATTTTTGAGAAGTTATCAAAAAAAAAACATCTGTTTTTTCGTCAAATCAAAAACACACAAGATCATAAAAAACTAACTATCAATAACTTAGAAGACAAACACTTCATTTTCAGAATCAAAAAAGAAACTTATTTATCAAGAAAAAAATGTATTTTTAATAAAAAAAATCAGACAATTTTCAAGCCTTTTGAAAAGAAGCGACAAAACTCGTCTTCCAAAAAATGAATTTTTGAAGTAGACAAGCTTAGTTTGCGCGATCTCTAAAAAACAAAGAATTACACCATTGCTCCAATACTTACTAGCATTAAGAAAAAGGCCCGTTTAAATGGAAAACAGCAAATTGATCTCTTTATTAAAAACATTTAGCCCGAAAGAGTTAAGGGAGTTTAATGATTTTTTGGCTTCTCCTTTTTTTAATAAAAACGAAGAATTACTGGTACTTTATGCTTATCTGCGAAAATTGGCCCCTGCTTTTCCTTTGAATAAACTCCAAAGAGAAGTGGTCTATCAAAAAGCTTTTCCCCAAAATCAATATGAGGCCAAGCACCTCAATTATTTGATGAGCTTTTTATTAAAATCCGCAGAGGAATTTTTGGGCATCCAAAACTATCGGCAAAAATCGCACTTGACAGACTATCATATTTTAGAATGCATGATCAGCAGAAATCTGGATAAGCATTATTCTCAGATTTACAATAAGTCCATGAAACGCCTGGAGGAGAATCCGTATCGGGACACCGATTTTCATTACCAACAATTCTTAATGCGCGATATCGCCAATCAATATTTCTTAACAAAGACCGTTCGAAAATCGGATCACCACCTCCAAGATGCTTCTGATTATTTTGACCAATATTACCTGGTCAGAAAACTGCGCTATACCTGCGAGATGCTCGATCGGGAACAAATTATTTCTACCCAATTCGAACATCGTTTAAGTAAAGAAATACTTCTTTTTTTGGAAGAAAATCCGATGGATCATATTCCGGCCATCGCTATTTATCATTGTATTTATATGTCGATGACGAGTGCCGATCATCACCAACATTACCTGATTCTCAAAAAACTGATTCACCAACACTCCGATAGTTTTCCTTTAGAAGAATTGAGGTACATTATTCAATTGGCCTTAAATTTTTGTATTCGAAAAATCCGGCACCAGGAAGACATTTATGTAGAAGAAGCTTTGCAATTGTACATCAAAGGCATTGAACGAAAAGTCTTGATCATAGACGATACGCTCTCCCACTGGACTTTTAAAAATGTAATTAAACTGGGATTGAGAAGCGGGCAATTCGATTGGACGGAAGAATTTATTTACCAACACATCGACCTCCTAAAACCGCAATATCGCCAAAATGCTTTGTACTACAACCTCGCGGATTTGTCGTACTATAAAAAAGATTATGAATTGGCACAAGAACAGCTCAGCAAAGTCGAATTCAATGAGGTCATGTACGCCTTGCATGGGAAGGTGATGCTGCTTAAAATTTATTTTGAAAACGAAGAAGAAGAACCCTTACTCGCACTCATCGCTTCTTTTAAATTATTCTTACGTAGAAATAAAGTCATCTCTGAAAATGTGCGCGAAGCTTACCTCAACTTTGTAACGGCACTTGCCCAACTCACCAAAAGAGATAAGGTAAAAACGCAAGAGATCAAAAAATTCATCACAGACACCAAAGTATTAACGGATCGCAATTGGTTGTTGGAAATTTTAGAAAAGACAGAAATAAAAAAATAGGCAACAAGTAAACCACTACTACAAAACTTCTAGCCACAGCGTGGCGACCTATAAATAAAACTAAGGCCAAAAGGATCCTTCAACGCCGTAGGTGCGACCCATCACATCCGACGATACTCATTCAAAGAAAAAGCATGAGCATGTCGTTCATCCACTTCGTGGCGGAGCGACTTCACCAATTCCCATTCCGACCAATCGACTTCCGGAAAAAAAGAATCGCCTTCGAATTCCTGATGAACAATAGTCAGATATAAGTAATTGGCCAAAGCCAAACTTTGTTCAAAAACAATTCCACCGCCCAAGATAAAAACCTCCGATTCCGCTGCGAGCATTTCCATCGCGGCGGCTAAGCTTCCGGCAGTTTTATTTTTTCCAGGCAAGGAATAATTCGTTTGGCGCGTCAGTACAATATTAAAAGAATCTGAAAACAACATGTCTTCCGACTCATAGCTCGTGCGCCCCATGATAAAAGGTTTGCCTGCCGTTACCTGCTTAAAATTTTCCCAATCCGCTGGCAGATGCCAAACCAATTTATTGTCTTTACCCAGTACTCGGTTTTCCGAAATCGCAGCGATAAGGGCTACTTTTTGTTTCTTCATTTCTGAAACTTTAGACTAAACAAATGAGGCAAAGGCACCTTCGTTCCATTGTAACGATAGAAGCCATCAGGCCCTTGATCCATATTTGGAAAGCAAGAATAAGGACAGTAAGGAAATTCTTTGAACGCTAATAATTTCAGCCCAGTATCCAATAGTGCGCCCATGGTTTCGGATAGCGGATGGCTCCAAAAATGTTCCACCATTTCTATATCGGCGTCGGGGTCTGCATAGGTACCTTTTTCCACTTCCGTTATGACGCCGCGATTAAAATATTCAAAAGCGACTTCGTGTTTATCAAAATCAAATTGGAGAAAAGAAGGATGCAAATCCACCATGTAAAAGACGCCACCTGGCTTTAAGAAATGATGAACAATTTCGGCCCATTTTTGTAGATCTGGCAACCAGATCGTCGTACCATAAGAAGTAAAAACAAGGTCGAATTGTCCTTGCAGATTTTCTTTTAAATCGTAGATATTGCTTTCGACAAAACGAGCATCTAAGCCTACTTCTGTATTGATCTCCCGCGCTAAAGCGATGGCTTTTGGTGAAAAGTCTACCCCCGTCACTTTCGCTCCCATACGTGCCCAAGACAAAGAATCTAAGCCAAAATGGCATTGCAAATGCAACATTTCTTGTCCCGAAACATTTCCAAGTGCCGCTTGTTCTATAGGAGTTAATACGTTTTTCCCTGACTTAAAGCCCTCTAGGTCGTAAAAGTCGGAATCTTTGTGAATGGCCGTCTTTTCATCCCAAAGACGTTGATTGTCTAAAAAGTATTTGTCCATAATCATTGAATTTGCAAGTAATAGTTATATTACCGATATTGCCGAAGCTTAGTAGAAAGTGTAGGCCCCCTAAAAGGGGCCAGCTCAACTTATTTTTGACGAAAATCGAAATTAAATAAAATCATCCAATCCTTTCTCGTCACTTAACAAAATTAGTTCTCTGACAAATCCCGTGTGTGAGTCAACCAAAAAGAAGAAAAAACACTTCTTACAGTCGCTTTTTTTTCTTCTTTTTGGTTGACCACGGGATTTGTCAAAGAACGACAAAATTCAAACTAAAATAATTCAATATGCCAGAGAGTAAAAAACCGCAGAATCAAATCAATATCGACCTTCCAGAAGAAATTGCAGAAGGTACTTATTCCAATCTTGCCATCATCTCGCATTCCAATTCAGAATTCGTTATGGATTTTATCCGCATGATGCCCAATGTGCCCAAAGCAAAAGTAAAATCTAGAATCGTGATGACGCCTCAACATGCCAAACGACTTTTGCGGGCACTCTCCGATAATGTCAATAAATTTGAAAAACAATTTGGCCCAATCAGCGAACCAGAACAACCTCCTTTTCCGCCGATGAATTTTAATACTCCAACCGCTCAGGCTTAGTGGATTTCAATATTTAGGAAATAGAAATGGTCGAATGCAAAAATAATCAAAAAGCGTTCGACCATTTGTGTTTTAATATTGAATTTTGATTGGACAATTTTGAATATCGAATTGGATCAGCATTCGCAAAAGTTCTCTATACTACCTCTCGTTTTTTCGTCCTTACAAATCGACATTCAAAATTCGATATTAAAAATTCCTACCCCATCTGCATCAACCAATGCACCAAAAACATTCCTCCCCACAAAATCAATCCCCACTTGATCGCTTTCCAAAAAGGAGCAGAAATTTTAGACTGCACATGTCCGGTTCCTTCATCAATAGATTTGACGACCGTTGCAGCGTAACTTTTGGTATCTGATTTTTTTGTATTTGCATTAGGAGAAATATCCAAGGTCGCGGCATCCGTTCCCTCTTTTCCATCTCCATCAAATACGCGATCCAAAAACACCTGCAAATACTTTTCAATGCTTCCTTTAAAGGGTAACACTTTGAGCATACTTGTAAACTCTGGTACAATCACTTCCTTGGCCACGTCCCGAAAAAAAGCAGAGCGACTCACATCTTCGCCGGAAGTAGCTTGCCATTTGTCATACATCTCATCTACAGGTTCGACCACGCCCGTCAATAGATCGGTAAAGTTTCCGATCAATCCTGAGGTGATAAATTTTATCCCAGCGGTTACGCCCACAATTATTGCCCAAATCAATCCCAAGACAAATCCGATAAACAAAAATAAATAACCAAAGCCCATTTTCACCATCGCAAAGGTGAG
>CALLVY010000032.1 GCA_938015925.1 uncultured Saprospiraceae bacterium | reverse complement strand
AAAATATAGGCATAGGTCATATTCGGCAATACAATATCATCGGTGTATTTGCCTTTTCCAGTAGTAAAACGTTTGTCTTCCAAGCGCTTTACCGATTTACCAATATATGATGTCATGATTTTTTCTTTTTGAGTTTTGAATATATGTAAGTCAAGTTGAAAAAATAAGTCCGACGTTTTTCATTTAACTTAAATACCTAACGAATGAAAAAGAGGTGGTTTTGGGTTAAATGGAAAATTTAAAAGAGGACTTTATTTTTTAAACAGCACTAAAGAGACGTCTCTGAATAAGTACGTGCTGTTTAAAATTAAGCCTCGGTCTTCATTTTTTCAGCAGCATACTGGATCGACTTTACGATATTGTGGTATCCCGTACACCTACAAAAATTTCCTTCCAGTGATTCTCTTATTTCCGATTCACTAGGACTGGGGTTTGACTTTAAGAAGTCTGCGGCAGTCATGATCATTCCTGGAGTACAAAATCCGCATTGTAGTCCGTGTTTTTCATTAAAAGCTTCTTGCAAAGGATGGAGTGTTCCATTGTTGGCCATTCCTTCGATGGTGGTAATTTCCGAGCCATCCGCTTGTACTGCTAGCATGGTACAAGATTTAACTGCTTCGCCATCTACCAATATGGTACAGGATCCACAACTACTCGTATCGCATCCAATGTGCGTCCCCGTAAGGTGCAAATCTTCTCTTAGTAGATTGACAAGTAGCGTTCGCCCTTCCACGGTCTTGGTATGCGATTTACCGTTGACCTTGATTGTAATTTCGTTTGCCATTATTTATTTGATTTAGATATGATGTAGCTCCCACTGTTTGCGCAGTGGCTTTTTGTCTTAATTAATCCCAAACAGTTCTTTAAGCCATTGCCAAAAACTGAAGGTCTGTGGTTCCGTTACCGATGCTTTGTTCGTTTCCTTTTTCCCCCTTGCTTTTTCCTCTTCGACCTGCACAGCAACTTCTTGTGGTATAGCTGTACTTTCATTTTCACTTACCTCAGTAGCGAGAGAAAGACCTGGATTGTTTTCAGTCAGTTCGGTTTCCAGGGCTGCGAAGAATTGTTTAGTGAGGGTATTCGCGACACCGCCGAGCACTCTTTGACCTGTTCTTGCCAAGGTGCCGGATAATTTTGCTTTTCCATCGAAGGCGAGTTCGCATTGTCCCTCCTCCAATTCATTGATTTGGATATTTACGGTAGCGTCTGCATTGCCAATTTTGCTCAGTTGCTTTACACGCAGCGTAAAACCAGCAGGCTCTTCTTTATTTTCTAAAAAGAGATCTCCTTTAAAAGATCCTTTGACAGGACCGATTTTAATATCTGAGATGGCATTGTATTGATCTTCTCCTGTAGACTCGAGTTTGGATACTCCGGGAGTAATTTTGGCGAGTTTCTCTGTGTCCATTAATATATCCCAAATTTGTTGGGCGGAGGCGGTGTATGTTTGTTTTCCTTTTAAATTCATCTTGGCCTTAAAATAGGAAATAGTTCTTTAATTTTTAACTATAACCCAAAATATTATTAGGCAAAAATAGCTATCAGGGAAATTTTAGATAGAAAAACGAATTCCTTATATTGTTAGGAGATTTTGGTTCTGTAAAAGGAAGTGTGGCGATTATTTCTAAAGCTTAAAAATAGTGGCTATAGAAATGGGCACGTTCGAATTATTTTATAAGAATTGTACGAAATATTGTGGAGAGAATACAAGTAAGGAAATGTTGTTAAATAAAAAAAGCTCCATCTAAATTTAGATGAAGCTTTTGAGGTCGGTAGCGGATTCGAACCGCTGTACAAGGTTTTGCAGACCTTTGCCTAACAACTCGGCCAACCGACCCTTTTGCTAATTATTTTTTAGCGATTGCAAATATAATCGCTTTTTAGCGTAGATGCTATATATAACGATAAAAATTATTCTATTGTTTCTTTTTCTCTCTCTTTAATTTCTTTTGAAATCTGCTGATCTGCTTTATTTTCGGTACTTTCCTCCTTTGCATGTGGCTTGGAGAGGGTAAAGAAAAAAGTTGTTCCGACTCCTCGTTCTGACTCAAACCAGATGTCTCCACCGTGCAAAGCCACTACTTTTTTACAAATAGCAAGTCCCATTCCTGTTCCCGGGCGATCACTATCATTGAGGCGTTGGAAAGGTAAGAAAGCTTTTTCTTGATGTTGAACATCCATACCGACTCCATTGTCTTTTACAGTAAACAAGTAATCTTTCCCCTTCTCTTCGCAGGTTACTTCGATGATTGGCTTTATCTCCTTCTTTCTAAATTTAATGGCATTGCCAATTAGATTTTGGAAGACTTGCATCACCCCTTGTTTATTGACCACGAGGGTCGGCAAACTTTGGGCGACAATGATTGCTTTTTCTTCTCGTATTGCTTCTCCAAGATTGAATTGTACCAATTCCAAGATATTCTTGAGGTTGACTCGCTCAAAATCTTTTTCCTTAACACCAACTTTGGAGTATTCGAGTAAATCACTAATCACTCGATCCATATTTTTCGTACCAGCGATAATGAAATTGATAAACTCATCTGCTTGTTTATCTAATTTACCCAAGTATCGATTTTGCAAAAGCAATGCAAAACTTGTAATCGTTCTTAGCGGACTCTTCAAATCGTGAGAAGCGATATAGGAGAACTGTTCTAGTTCGGTATAGGACCGAGCCAGTTCTTGTAGATTTTTATTGAGTTCTTTAGATTTTTCTTCTACCAAGTTTTTCTGAAAACTCAATTCCAGATTTTTCACCTCTACCTCTTTCCGCCATTCTATCAAACGTTCGTTAGCATTTTCAACAATACCTTTTTGTTGTTCCAGGTCTTCCATGGAAGCATTGAGAAGTCGGATAGCAATGTCTTTATCTTTTAAAGTGCGTTGCAATTTAAAATCAGTATTCACCAAATCTTTCTTTACTTTCTTTGCGATCAAATTCATCTTCTCCTTTTCCTCTCCATCTGGCAATGCATCGATAAGCTTTTTTAAATCTAAATAATTATTTAGCATAGCTACCTATTTTATTTTTCATAGAATGTCACCAAAGAACAAGTTTCGTTATGGAATTCACAAACCCCTTCTTTCGCTTGACCAATTTCGCCATAAGCAAAAAAGCCAATCATTGGAGCATTCCAATAATCGTGAATTCCTTCCACTTCTTGTTCTACCAAAGGACCAAGGGCAGTGTGTCGCCCTTTACAAGAAAACAAAAGCATAGCATCTACCTTTGTAGCACCTTTTTGAAAATCAGAAAATTCTTTTACAGTATTTTCAATGACCTCAAATCCGGGTGCAATAGAGAATCTAAACTTATCCCCTTCTTTCACGCTTCCCGCCAAAATCAAAGACCGATCTTCTTCATTCACCATCAAAGGCGAACGGAGAATAGCCGTTCCATTCTCTCTCTGAATTTGTAGCGGATATTGTCCACTAATCGTTCCCATCTGATTTTCTTCCATTTTATTGGCATTGTCAAAAAAGCCAAAGTATCGCATAAATACATCAAGCGCTGGTTCTCCATTTATGCTTTTTAAAATATTTCCTTGTGCTTCTGTGATAATATTGGTACTTCCAATTGCTTCCCATCCACACGAAGCCATACCTTTTACCTCGATTTTATCTGAATCAAGCATAAAACAAAGCAAGCCGTCTGAAGTAACTTGATTATTAGTAAAAACATAGGTTTTATTCGTCGCTAAATCATCTCCTGCCATACCACCAAACAAGGGAATTTCCCTTCCCACACCATCCTTGATTCCATAAATAACTTGATCCCCATCGACAGATAAGCCTCCCGAAACCACAATAATAGCTGGATTCGTAAATTCTTCTTTAGCAGCCAAACCTGCGGAATAGGCAATCTGATAGGTCGTATCACTTGCCGTTTTCTGGAAGTTTATCGAGTAATGTTCTTTTTTCATATCCATCAATAGTACCACGATAGAAGATTGAAAAATTTCTTTATCATATATTTCTCCAGCACTAGTAGATCCTACTAAATCGATCTTGTGAGTAGTAAAAACTTGACCTATCTCTTCTAAACTATAAGACACAGAGCAAAAGACAAAGCCAATAGTAGGCCTGAAGTCCTTAGCACCTAGTTTCTCTAATTCAACATTTAAATCTTGGACGCTATTAACCTGAAATGATTGTGAACGCATATTATTAGTGGGTTTTATGAGAAAAATGATACCTTAGACCGTAATATTACTGGGATATATAAACAGAATAATCTTGTTTAAAACCAGCAACGAATGGCCTCTTTTACCTATATATCAGTCAAAAAAAATGCCACTTATTTTTTAGCTAACAACTAACATTGATCAAAACACGGCCCTAATGGAAATCAATCGAAGAAAATTTTTAAAAACTTCCAGTTTAGCAGGTGCAGGTCTTGCTCTACCTGGCCTAAACTCAAATCCAAATCCATTCGCTCCTGGCAAAACCCCTTTTAAGTCAAGTCTCAACCTAGGATTCATTGGTACAGGACTGCGTGGACAAGGAAATCTCGACTTGGCTTTACGAAGGAAAGATTGTAACGTAGTGGCAATATGTGATCCCGATCCACATATGATAGGTTTGACCAAAGCGATCTTTGACAAACACAATAAATCACAGCCTCTTGTTTTTGACAAAGGAGAAAAAGATTATCTAAATCTCCTGCAAATGGAAAACCTGGATGCCGTGATCATTTCTACTCCCTGGCGATGGCATAGCGAAATGGCTATTGCTGCGATGGAAGCGGGGAAATACGCTGGCGTAGAAGTATGTGGCGGTTTTTCACTGGATGAATGCTGGCAGTTGGTCCATACCCATGAAAGAACAGGTGTTCCTCTTTTCTTTTTGGAAAATGTCTGTTATCGTCGAGATGTAATGGCGGTTTTAAATATGGTAAGGCAAGATTTGTTTGGAGAATTGATTCATTTGGAAGGAGGATATCAACATGACCTGAGACATGTAAAATTCAATAGCGGCAAAGAACCTTATGGAGGTGGAGTAGAATTTGGAGCAAAAGGGTTCAGCGAATCCAAATGGCGAACCAAGCATTCTGTTCACCGCAATGGAGACATTTATCCAACGCATGGCCTTGGTCCCGTAGCTCAATACCTCAATCTCAATAGAGGCAATCGCATGCTTACGCTAAGCTCTATGGCTTCCAAAGCCAGAGGCTTGCACAATTACATTGTCGATCATGAAAAAGGCGGCCCACAACACCCCAATGCAAAAGTAAAATTCAATCTCGGCGATAAGGTGACCACGATGATCCAAACCTCGAATGGCGAAACCATCGTTCTCCATCACGATACCAATTTGCCGCGTCCTTATTCCCTTGGTTTCCGAGTACAAGGCACTAAAGGCATTTGGATGGCCGTCAATAAATCCATCTACCTGGAAGGAATCAGCCCTAAAGCACATCGCTGGGAAGACGCCGACGATTACTTAAAAAAGTATGATCATCCACTTTGGAAACGCTTGGAAGAAAATGCCGTTGGCGCCGGACATGGCGGCATGGATTATTTCTTAGTCAATGCTTTTGTAGAATGTGCCAAGCGCAATGAAGCGCCTCCTTTTGATGTTTACGATGCTGCGGCATGGCTTTCCATCACCCCTCTTTCTGAACAATCTATCGCCCTGGGAGGAACATCTGTTGCCATTCCAGATTTTACGAGAGGTCGATGGACAGAGCGACAAGCTACTTTTGCTTTTGGAGATGAATATTGATACGCAAGCACCTATTGCCGCAAAGAAAGTAGTGCCTCATTTTTTTCCCGATCAGGCATTGCTAGATATCCGGACCTATGGCTCCGGACATATCCATCGTACTTTTTGGGTGCAATTGGACAATCAAGAACAATTCATTTTACAGCAAGTCAATACTACTATCTTTAAAGATCCTTTGGCCATTGGTCAGAACATCTTTCACCTTACCCAGCATTTAAAAAATTCAGATTATCCTTTTGCGCTCGCTGAACCAATCCTTACTACAGACCAACGTTTTCTTTACACCGATCCAGAAGGAGCTTCTTGGCGTATATTTTCATTTCTGCATCCTACTCATTCTTTTGACCGGGTAGCACACCCAGCCCAAGCTTTTGCCGCAGCTCGTGCTTTTGGTATTTTTTCAAAAAAAATTTCAACGCTTTCTCCAGCACTTATCCAAGAAGGAATCCCCAACTTTCACAATTGTAAATTTCGACACGAGCAATGGCAAGAAACGATTCAAAAGAATCCGCAGCAACGTTTAAAATTCATCTCCAAAGAAATAGATTTCCTGCAAGAGCATTCTTATTGTCGCGAATGGCGAAGCCGTCGACTTCCATTAAAGCTCAGCCATAATGACACTAAAATAAATAACATTTTATTTCAAGCAGACGGACGGACACCGCTGGCAATAATTGATCTTGATACCGTGATGCTTGCCTCTCCACTTTACGACTTTGGAGATATGGTGCGCACCTTTACTAGTCCTGCCTTCGAGGATGCGCCCGAACAGGAAGTCACGATGCGTCTCGATGTTTTCAAAGCGCTCTGCGAAGGTTTTGCCGCAGGCACTGGCGATTTTCTGGAAGCTTCTGAACGAAGCTCTTTATTATTAGGTGCCTTTTTGATGGTACAAGTACAAGCTCAGCGTTTTCTGAACGATTATCTCAATGGTGACGTTTACTATCCCGTACAATACTCCGATCATAATTTGGTGCGTGGAAAAAATCAATTGGCTTTATTAAAATCAATGTTGGCGCAACAAAGAGAAATGGAAAAGATCATTAAACTTAACTTTAAACCCTGATGCTGTTAAAAAACCTCTCCTCTCCTCGTTTACAATTTCGTCGTTTACAAAAAGAAGATGCTGTTGATTTATTAGAATTTTTCCAGGACGCGGAAGCCACCCGACTATTTTCTATTTACCAAAACAGCCCTCAAGCGCATGCCTTCGCCCGAATCGAGTATCAACAAGATCGCTATGATAAAGCTGGCGATGGCCTCTGTGCCATTGTGGATCGGGAAACGAATGCCTTTATTGGACACAGTGGATTATTGTGGCAAGAAGTAGATGGTGTTCAGGAATTAGAAATTGCCTATCATTTACAACCCAAGCATTGGAAAAAAGGATACGCGAGTGAAGCGGCCAAGGCCATTCGGGATTTTGCTTTTGAGAATCGATTGGCGGAAAGTCTTATTTCTATTATTGATTCGAGGAATGAAAATTCTAAAAAAGTCGCATTGAGAAATGGTATGCGCCTGGAAAAAGAAACGATCAAAAAGGAAGTTGCGGTTTCTATTTATCGAATTAGTAGAGCAGAATGGGAAGCGATAGAGTAAACTTATATTCCTCCTGTCTTTTAAG
>CALLVY010000031.1 GCA_938015925.1 uncultured Saprospiraceae bacterium | reverse complement strand
TTTGTTGTTTTTCATAGAAGGATAAGTACGGTTGGATAAGAATACATAAATCAAATTATTTTCAGGATCAGCCCAGGTAACGGTGCCCGTAAAACCCAGGTGACCAAAAGTAGAAGTAGAAGCAGAGGAGCAAGTATTTTGACTTTTATCGCCCTGCAATTCTTTCATGTCAAAACCAATTCCTCTTCTGCTACATTCTCCGTGTCGATTCGTAAATGTTCGGATCGTTTCTGGTTTTAAATATTGTTGACCTCCATAATAACCATTGTTCAAAAGCATTTGCATTAAGATGGCGACATCTTGTGCATTGGAAAATAAACCGGCGTGGCCACTCACTCCGCCGAGCATGGCCGCACCCATATCATGAACGTAACCATGAACGCGTTGGCGGCGAAAATATTTATCTTCTTCTGTGGGAGGTACTCTATTTAAGGAAGTGTTTTTCCATGGGTTATAAGTTGCCGAACTTAAGCCAAGAGGTTTGTAAAATTCATCATCCACAAACTGATCTAATGGTTTTCCACTGACCCGTTCTACCAATTGGGCAATGATGTAAAATCCCAAATCGCTGTATTTGTATTCGCGGGTACTCCGCATAGGAGAATCTCTGATGTCTTTCCAGATTTCGGATTTATGGCTGTCTTTTAGAAATAGTTTTTCAGTTACCGGGGTATTAAATTCGCCACCTGCTTTTTTATGGTAATAGGAAGAAGAAGGATAAGCTTTTGAGCTAATGGTTTTTTCATAAAATTTCAACCAAGTCGTCAATTGTGCGCGATGCGACATGATGTCTTGCAGTAAGAGGTTTTCTTTATTGCTTCCTTTTAACTCCGGAAGATAATTGCCGATCGGTTGGTAAATATTGAGCAGCCCCTGCTCTTGTAATTTCATGACAGCTAGCGTACTTGATAATATTTTGGTGAGCGAAGCGAGATCAAAAACATCGTCCGTCTGCGTACTTCTTTTCTTATTATAAGTGTGATGTCCAAAACTTTTATTGTAAACAATCTTTCCATCCTTAGCGACTAAAACCACACAACCTGGAGTAGACTTTCCACTAACAGCTTCCTTTGCAATTCCATCAATTCTACTCAGTACTTCCGAGTTGAGACCAACACTTTCTGGCGTATCATAACCCATGCGAAAAAGGCTGCTCGTGCTGATTCCAGTATTAAAAGCACTCTTGGGAGAAGCGGTAACAGGGAGTCGACCATTGACATTAAAAGTACCGAACAATGCCTGTGCTGCTACATCCTGAGTCATTTCATCTTCGTCATAAGCTTCAAGAATACAGTTGATATTATCAAAATGTTTGAGGCTATATGGATTGCCAAATACCACCAATACGACATTGGTCACGGCATTCAACTCGTGTACCAGATTTATTTGTGTTTGATTGAGGCCAAAATTTTTACTGGCAGAATTACTCATGTCATGCAAGCTGATGATGACCGTATTGTAATTTTTTAAATCGCTGAGTAATTGTTTTTGGCGATAAGAGGAAGGGGCTTTTTCTGCGTGAAAATGTTTGATCTTTTGGTAGAGATCAAGGCGTGTTTGGAATTTGGTTTTGCGATTACTACCAAGACTTAAAGAAGCAATTTTTTGATTGCCTAAATCGCGAAGGGGTAATAATTCTTTTTCATTCCTAACGATGGTCATCGCATTTTCGATCAATCGTTTTTTAAGTACGTAAGCTTCTTTGCTATTGAGTTCGTAGCGGAGATTGCTGAGGCTGAGTTGTTGCGGCCGCGTCAAGCCTAAGCGGTATTTGCTGCGCAATATTTTCTTTACACTATTGGCGACTTGTGCCTCACTCAATTGGCCACTAGCCATATAATTTTTGATTTCTTTAAATGCGGCCGCGATATCTTGAGGCAAAAGCAAAACATCATTTCCAGCGACGAGCGCCTTGGCTTCTACTTCGCCAGTACGATAATGTTTGGTCACTCCTTTCATTCCTAAACCATCCGTAAAAATCAAACCTTCAAAACCCAATTTCTTTTTTAGTAAATCCTGAATCGCCGGAACGGATAAAGTAGTCGGAAGATTGGGAACCGCATCAATCGCAGGCACGTGTAAGTGAGCGACCATCATGCTTTGGATCCCTTGTTCCGCCAATACGCGGAAAGGAAAAATTTCAATACTATCTAGCCTCTTGTTGTCATGTGTAATGACGGGCAAATCATAATGAGAATCAACATCTGTATCTCCATGTCCTGGGAAATGTTTGGCACAAGCCATCACCTTTCCATCTTGCATGCCTTTCATGTACATGTAACTTTTGGCGGTTACGTTATAGCGATCTTCCCCAAAAGATCGATAATTGATGACTGGATTATTGGGGTTGTTGTTGACATCTGCGACTGGCGCAAAATTGATGTGAACGCCAAGGCGTCGCAGCTCCCTTGCAATTTCTTTGCCCATGTCATAGATCAGACGATTGTCTTGAATGGCTCCCAACATCATGGCATAAGGAAAACTCATTCCATCTTCTTTGAGGCGCATGCCGGTTCCCCATTCTGCGTCCATAGAGATCATTAGCGGTACTTTCGATAGCGCCTGATACTTATTGGTCAGTTCTGCCTGTTTCTCCGGAGTACCCTGAAAGAAACACAAACCACCGACTTGGTAATCTTTGACGATTTTTTCTACTTTGGCAATATGATCGGGGCCGAGGTTGGAGTGGGCTCGAATCATAAACAATTGACCAATTTGTTGATCAAGATTTAAGCTATTGTAGGTAGAGTCCACCCATTGTGTTTCTGCTAAAGCGGCTGCTTTAGCATCTTTGGTAGGATGAATTCCGGTATTGGCACTGATAGAAAAAAGTGCAATTAATAGGATGGTCAACAAACGTACTTTCACTAGTTATTTATTTGGTTCTTTGACTTTATATATGGGAAAGGTCAAAGAACGATTTATTTTTTCCTTCTTACTTAATACACCGTATACTTAATTTATTCGACGGAAATAACTTGAAGAGATTTTTGTCTCATCACCTATTCGCTAGTCTGGCATACTCTGCTGCCTTGGCTGGATTTCCTGCTTCTTGATATACGGAAGACAGGGTTCGATAGATATTTACTTTATTATCTTCCGTCACTGTTAATGACAAAGCTTTTTCGAGGCTTTCTATTGCCTTGGGGTAGTTTTTTTTGAGGCTGTAAGCGACACCGATGAAATAAGTCATCTTATCCTTGTCGGTACTGAGTGGAATGGCTTTTTCAAAATAGCTGATCGCCCGGTCTTGTTGACCGAGGCTACTATAGTATTTTCCCGCCTCTTCATAAGCATAAGCGATCTTATAATCCAACTCTGATTTTGGACTACCCAAACTTTTCAATTGATCGAGTAATTGCAGCGCTTCGTCATAGCGATGCGCATCTCGCAATGCGACACTTTTATTATTGATGCCATTCAAATCATTGGGATCCAACTGTAGTACATGATCATAGTATTCGATGGCTTTGTCATATTGTTTCGAATAATTGTAAGCATTCCCCAATTGAAGGAAAGCATTTTCATAAGTTGGGTGGATGCGAATGGCTTCCTTGAGATGGCCAATGGCCTCTTGGAGCATGGCAGCCTTGGTCGTTTCGTTGCTTTCGCTTTGAGATTTTATAGACAATTCGGCACCGACGGAATTGCGCAATTTGGCGCTATTGGGAGAATATTGGATGTCATTGGTAAATAAGGTAAAATTATTTACCCAAGCTTTGTTTCGATCAATGGTTTTGTAGGTAAACAAGACTAAGACCAAACCAAGACCTGCCAGCACTGGAAAATAAGAGCTTTCTTTTTTAGTACTATGCTCATTGCCTGCCACCCAACGGTTGGCTAGTAAAGCAATGATAAAACAAAATCCCACGGAAGGCATAAAGACAAATCGCTCTGACATATTGGTTCCGACCGGGAAAACAATATTGGAGACAATGGATAAGGTGAGGAGATAAAATAAAATCCCAAAGCTCATCCAATCTTTTTTGAGAACGCCCAATAATGCATAAACGCCCAAAGCGACATGTACTAGAAAAGCTAAAATAACACGCCAATCTCCCCAACTCATCACATCAACGGTACGCGGATAATAATCATGCGTCAATGGATGTGGAAAGAAAAGGAGTAAAATATATTTGCCTAAGGTGAAAAAGACCACCGCCATTTTTTCCATAAAACTCATAAAGACCCATTGGCCGCCTTCGATCTTTAGAAATGGATTGTTCATCAATTCTCGAGAAGGTTCTCCAAAGTCCCAGCCCAAAACACCTGCTCGTACAAAGAGAAAGAGAATGGCTACGCCTAAAAAAGAGACCGAGTATTTAAAGAGGTCACTCATTGAAGCCTTGGTGAAAATAAAAAAGACCAAGGGCACGATGGCGACAAAAGTGATGGCATTTTCTTTGGCCAATAAGGCCAGGAAGAAACAGACAGCCGCCCAGATCATCAAAATTGGTTTCTTGTCTTGATAACTGCGGATGGCATAAAAAAGAGCCGCAAGACTTCCGAGTAAAGTCAGAATTTCATCTCTTCCTTTGATATTGGCGACCGCTTCGGTATGAATGGGATGGGCCATAAAAAGAAAAGTCGTGGCCACGGCAAGGAAAGCGGCAGTTGTTGGATCTGTGGTTTTGAATAAACGGAGTAGGAGTAGATAAAGTACGATCCCCGTTAGTCCGTAAAGTAAAATATTTCCTAGGTGATAAATGAAGGTGTTGCCTTCGTAAACGATATTATTGTCGAGGTCCCGTGTGATTTGTCCATTTTTATCCTTCTTGGCTTTTTTGAACAGTTGCCATTCGATGGCAAACATAATCAGGGAAAGCGGGCGATACCGCCCACCGGCTACGAGTTTGTCTTTTCCTTCGACTTTAAAAAAACCTTTGAAGGTATCGTATTTGAGAATGCCGGGAATACCTGAAAGCCCTTGTTTGGTGTACATGTTTTCGTAAATGACTAAGGCGTCATCCTGGGTATAATCATGGCCAAGCGTATTGCCATAGAGCAAGAAACTAAAAGCCAGGATTAGTCCACACATCAAGGATTTGTTGTGGAAAAAAGCAGGAAGTAGACCGCTTGCTGTTTTAGCGGTCGCTGCTTTGGGAGCGGTCGTATTTTTTTTCTTAGGTTTTTGCTTCTTAGCCATGTGTGTTGGTCACTTGATTACGAAGCGTAAAATATTGATTTTTTTTAACTCTGACTAATGCGAGAGATTTAATCTTTTGAATACCAAGGCCATCAAAGAAAACTAGAAAGCTTTGATGGCCTTGATATTTGCTAGTATTAATGATTTTTAACAACAATATCCACTAAAATAAGCGCCTACCGGAGCGACCAATTGCCCTTCCGCGGCCTTGGTACTTAAGAACAGAATGTTCCTCGAACTCTTCTCTCCAAACTCGATTAGATAATCCATTTTTCCATCACCATCCAAATCTCCAAACCATTGGACTTTGATGTGGTCGTTGAGATAAGGATCTTCCGGGTTGAGTACTTGTTGTTCTCCCTGGCTACCAATGGCCACGATGAGTGGATAATCTTCTCCTTCTTGTTCCCGCACTTCCAAAGCGGCATCTTTCAATACCTCATCGGTCATTTCTCCACCTCGATAAATGGTCGTACCCGTGCCCAGATATTCTGAAAAGAACAAACGGCGTTCTTTTAATGGCCGCGGCGAACCGATGATAAATAAGGATGGCCGTTCTTTGTCCGTTGTAATCGTTAGT
>CALLVY010000030.1 GCA_938015925.1 uncultured Saprospiraceae bacterium | reverse complement strand
AAAAAATGACATAGTGATGGCCGGCCTTCTAGGGACAAGTAAGTGTCCAGAAGAATCACTGTTGCAATAAAATTTTAACCTAAGCAAAAAGGTAGAATTACCTTGGTCTTTAATTTAAACGCTCTAAGTAATATTCGTAAGGCTGTTTTGAATTTGGATCTGTACGACAGGAAAGGTATTTAAACATTAGACAACTAATATAACATATAAATCACATAAATGCAATTCCGTTTAGGCAATTTTTTTTCTTCTTTTTTACGCAAAAAAAAAGCCTAAACATTAAGTGTGTCTACATCAAAGAAAATAAGAACGATGTGGTTTATAAAAAAGGATCAGAAAGGAGGGCGTGTTAAAGCTTTGGTCAAACAAGAGAAATAAAAGCAGGTACTTATTTCTTGGCAATAATATTTCGTTTTAAACTACGCTTTTTTTTACCACGAAACTCCTCCAAAAATTCGCGGACGCCCGTAAAGGAAACTGCTTCGGTATCGAAAAATTTCACCGCCGCTAGTCGTTCTTTTTCAGAAGCTTCCAAATGATTGAGGATGTTCATCAGGTGCATTTTCATATGACCTTGTTGGATACCCGTAGTAACCAATGATCGCAAGGCTGCAAAGTTTTGTGCCAAGACAGTGGTGGCAATAATCATCATTAATTCTTCTGCATTAGGACTGCCCAACAACTCTAGAGAGCGACGTGCAATCGGATGCAATTTAGTCAGGCCTCCAACGGTACCAATGGCCAATGGAATATCCAACCAAAACTTAAAGATTCCTTTTTCTAGAGAACAATGGCTGAGGCTTCGGTACTGACCATCGCGTGCAGCATAAGTATGTCCACCTGCTTCGATCGCGCGAAAGTCATTTCCAGTAGCGAGTACTACCGCGTCGATGCCATTAAAAATTCCTTTGTTATGAGTCGTCGCTCGGAAAGGATCAATGTGAGCGATGCGAATGGCTTGAGCAAATTTTTGAGCAAAAGTTGCCGCATCCATTTCGTTTGGAAAGTTACCCAAATCACTTACTGGACATTCTACCCAAGATCGTACAACACACTCTGGAGTATAGTTGGATAAGATGGCCATGATCACCGTCAACTCTTTTTCTTGTCCCATAAAACTAGGATGCTTAGAGACAAAGCGTTTAAGTGTTCGGCCAAATTCTTCTAAGACAGAATTGATGAAATTGGCTCCCATCGAATCGCAAGTTTCAAAAGAAACTTTCAACTGAAAATAATTGGGCTCGAGGTCTGTAAAATCAAGGAGTTCAATGTCCAAAATTCCACCGCCTCTTTTGATCATGTTCGCAGTGATGTGAGAAACATCTTCTACGAGTGTTTTTTTCAATTGTGCAAAAACTTCATGTAGCTTATAGGCTTCTCCAGACCAATTGAAATGGACTTGTCCGATTTTTACGGTCGACAATACTTTAGCATGAAACCCACCACGCGCCATCCAAAACTTAGCGGCCGCAGAAGCCGCAGCGACCACGCTGCTTTCTTCGATCACCATCGGAACCACATAGGTCTTTCCATTGATAGAGAAATTGGGAGCGACGCCATAGGGCAAGTAAAAATTACTAATGGTATTTTCGCTAAAACCATCCAAGACTCTTTGTTGATCTTCATTGGCATGCCAATAGCTCATCATTTCGCGCATGACATTCTCTGGATCTTTGAAGAAGTTTTCAACGATCCAACCAAGTTTTCCTCTTTTCGAGAGTTTTGAGAATCCGGAAATTGATTTTTTCATGCGGTGTATAAATTCGAAATGACTCGAATGCTAATATCCAAAACGTTTTTCTAAAATTAGCGTTTATTTTCGAATACGCAAATAAGCTTCAGCGATGGACAAGCCATCTACCTGGGCTTTAACGTAGTCGTATAAATCCTTATAATCGCCCCTAGCATGTTTTAAAAAACCGGAGGCCTGGCCATATACAGAGGGTAAAGTTAGTTTATTCGTCAGATAATACCCATCTAAAAAGTCTTTTACTCCTCCAGAAATAATGACTTGCTGGCATTTTCGCTCTGTTCCTAGTTCAGTGATCACTTCATTTGCAATATTGACCATATCTTCTGCACTATGCCCAATGTTTGCCAATTTCTCATAAATGGCTTGTTGGGTTTCATCGCTTCGCAATAATTCGAGGCGGGCAAAATTGGTTCCTCCACTTGCTGCAAAGTCTATGGCTTCCAAAGGCAATTGAAAGAGTGCTTTCAAACTGGCCTTCCCCATTCCCTGACCTACTTCTTTAACGATGATGGAAAGGTCGGTTTTTTCAATAAATGCAATAATTGTTTCTAGTGGAGATTTGGTAAAATGATCTCCTTCCGGCTGGAGCCATTCCTGAAAAGGGTTGACATGAATGATTAGGCCATCGGCGCGAAGCGTTTCTACTAATTTTTCTGCTCTCCAGGTTTCTTTTCGTTCTAATAATTGCTCTATTTGTGCCACCCCCAAGTTGGCATACAACGGAAGATCATCTCCCATCGTAGCGCGAAGGTCAAAGTCAGGCAAGCGCTCGTCACTATACAATAAGCCTCTACAAGAACCTAAGCCCATACCCATTCCAAAATCTTTACAGGCACGAGCCAGATTGTGGTTGATGGTAAAGGCCAGTTCTGTTCCGCCAGTCATACTAGATACCCAAATCGGAACTTTCATTTGTTTGTTGAGAAAAGAAAAACCAGCAGCAGCATTGAGTTTTGGGTGAGCTGAAAGTAAAGGTTCGTAGTAAAATCGACCATCCAATTGATCCTTTCCTACCTGAGATTGGAAAGCCAGTTCAATGTGATCTTTCTTCCGAGAAGAAGCAACAGCGTCTTTTTCGGAAGGTAAATTACCAAGCTCCTTATTTTCGATGTCTTTACTCATAAAATTCATAATGTAGACCCACGTTTTATTATTTGGTCTAATAAGTCGCTAGCGTTTTTTATAGGATTACAAATTTAGCCCTTTATAGCGATAAAACCTATTAGATGTAGTGAGGGAAACAGGCGGTAATAGAAATGGTTTAAATAAGGCTAAGGCTTGGTAAAA
>CALLVY010000029.1 GCA_938015925.1 uncultured Saprospiraceae bacterium | reverse complement strand
ATTCATTATCGATGATTGGATACTCAATATTAGGAGTGTTCAGAAAAAAAACAAATATTCAAGCCTGATCGCGAATATCGAATATCGATTCGGCGGTCAATGCTATGGTTTAGTTTAATCCCTTCCTAGATGTTCTCAAAGATCCTTAAATTCGCGATTTTTCGTCAAAAAATCATATTCAAAATAGAAACTTCCTTATTCAATATCCCTATCCAGAATTAAACCTCCGCTTTTTCTTTTTCTCAACAGCCCTAACTCAATATCCAACATTCCCAAACTCCTCACTAATGACAAGGCTCACTATTATAAGCCACATGCCCACGATCTTCCCAACACCTCCAAACTTTCTTCGCAGAAATAATATTCCAAAAACCATTCACCGATTCCATTCTCAAAATAACCATGCTTCCACGAATCGAATCATCTAAAAATCCATCCTCCGTAATACTAATCAAGACCTTATCAAAGGATTCTCCACCACTCAAACTTTCCACATCAATATTTTTTGTCCGAGAATCAAATTCTTCTCCCGCAAACCTTAAGGCTACCGTAATCGGCGATCCAGTCCACATTTCCCCTTTTTCGCGAGCAGCAGCAGCTTCTTCATTAAAACTCGAAGTACTCATGACCTGAGCTACTTTTTCCAGATCTGCTAGTCCTGGTTTTTGATTGATGGGTACTGTTTCGCCAGGTGTATTGGTAACGGGAGGCTTCGTATCTGTTCCAGCATTAGGTTTGGTGGTTCCAGTATTGGTACCTGTTGGTTCACAAGCTAGGAAAGCAAGGAAGAAAATAGGGAAGAAGAATTTTAGGAATTTCATGATTTGAGGTTTTCTAGTTCTACGATGTTTTGTCCTTTTATTGAAGGATCAATGTAGTATTAAACGCAATCTTCCCCAAGATAATTTATTTTTTGGAGAAGAAAACAAGGCATTGGATATTCCACAATTCTTTTATCATTTTTTTAACAGAAAGACTAAACTAGAGGAGACACTTCCTTCGTTCTTTTAGAAATGAATCCTTATGAGTGAGATGAAAATGCTAAAAAACGAAAGAAGAAATCGCCGCAAAGCGATGATGATTACAGCCCTGTTTTATATGGGGACTATTGGAGGAATCCTATTTTATACGAATAGCAGTGTAGATTTTTCCAGCCATCTTCCCGATCAAGTGAAGGAGTGGTTGGATATAGAGGAGGTAAAAGAGGAGACCAAAACCAAGACCAAAAAGCCGAGAGCTTAATCATTGATCTAAATTTGGAATAAAGAGCATGTTGTGGATACTATTATTGGTCCGCAACATGCTCTTTTCATTTGCTTAATCACTAAATAGCCCCTGCAACTGAGCAGAAACATCATTTACAATCTTTCCTAAATCTTCTGGATTATTTTTGAAGTCAAGCTCATTGGCATCGATAATCAATAAATTTCCTTCCTTATATCCCGAAATCCAGTCTTCATACCGTTCATTCAGGCGTTTGAGATAATCGAGACTCATACTGCCTTCATAATCTCTACCTCTGGATTGAATATGAGAAACCAAAGTAGAAATATCTGCTTTGAGGTAAATCAATAAATCTGGCGGCTGAATCTGAGAAGTCATCAATTTAAAGAGATCAAAGTAATTATTAAAATCCCTGGTCGACATCAAACCCATGTCGTGTAGGTTGGGCGCAAAGATAAAAGCATCCTCATAGATGGTTCGATCCTGGATGACGGTAGTCTCCCCATTTAAGATGTCAAGGATTTGTCGATACCGATTATTGAGGAAATAGACTTGCAGGTTGAAAGACCAACGATGCATATCATTATAGAAGTCACTGAGGTAAGGATTATTATCGGTAGATTCATAATGGACATCCCAGCCAAAATTCTTTCCGAGCTGAGTACAAAGCGTCGTTTTTCCGGCACCAATGTTGCCCGCAATCGCAATATGTTTGACATTTGGAGGTGTAGTTTTACTCATTAGATCTTTTTTAATTGATGGTTAGTTTTGAACTCCTGTGACTTTGGATGAATTCTACCTAGTTCTATAGGTGTATAGTAAGAGTGGGAATTATTTATTGATGTTGACTTGAAGTGCGAAATTACAATTCCTGACAAAATTCCGGTAATGGATGGATGGGAAAAAAACAAAAAGCGCAAATGTTTTTGAATATTGTTAATTTTGGCGGGTAGAATCACTACTTGGCCGATCAAATCAGACCGCAAATCTAATAATTTCTTATGCAAATCAATAAATCACTAATTTCAAAGCTTGAAAAACTGTCCCGACTCGAACTCCCGGAAACTCAAAAAGATAAGCTTGCAGGAGACCTTAGTGCCATTTTAGATATGGTCGAAAAATTAAGTGAGTTGGATACAGAGGGCGTAAAGCCATTAACTTACATCAGCGATGCCGTTTTTATAGGACGAGAAGATCAAGTGAAAAATCAAGTAGACCGAGATAAAGCACTGGCTAACGCTCCTGATCAGGATGGCAAACATTTTAAGCTTCCTAAGGTCATTGATCTGTAGTCAGAGCCTTTTAGGTCTTTATTAAATGATTACTCGTCAAGAGCAGAACTGAGAAAACCATCCAAAACAACAAGCAAAACATGGAGAACGAGGCCATTATCAAAGTCAATCAATTGCGGAAAACCTATCACATGGGTTCTCAAACCGTCAATGCCCTACAATCAGTTGACTTAAGTATCCATAAAAACGAATACGTTGCCCTTATGGGACCTTCGGGTTCGGGTAAATCAACCTTGATGAACCTCTTGGGCTGTCTGGATACTCCAAGTGACGGGGAGTATTTTCTCGACCAAATCAACGTCAGTACCATGGAAGATGAAGAATTGGCCGAAATTAGAAATAAAAAAATCGGCTTTATCTTTCAGACCTTTAACCTCTTGCCCCGGATGACCTCCCTCAATAATGTGGCACTTCCACTGGTTTATGCAGGGATGGGAAAAAAAGAAAGAGAAGAAAAAGCCAGAGCGGCCTTAGAAGCAGTTGGCCTGGGCGACCGAGTCGATCACCGACCCAATGAACTTTCCGGTGGACAACGCCAAAGGGTTGCTATCGCCCGAGCATTGGTCAATGACCCCGCCATCCTCCTCGCCGATGAACCTACCGGAAACCTGGATACCCGAACGTCCATTGAGATCATGGCCATTTTTGAAGAATTACATCGAAAAGGAAATACCATCGTGATTGTTACGCATGAACCAGATATTTCGGAGCATTGCCACCGCATCATTCGCCTTCGAGATGGTTTGGTCGAAACAGATGAGATCAATAAAGAGGTCGTTAGTGCCTTAGCCAATCCCATTTTATTAGAACCGCTCGAATAGGACTATCTTTGCTTAGCAGTGCCAGAGCGGCGTTTATTTCTTAGTTTTCTAGTTTTCGAAATCAATACTTTTATGTCTTTCAAAATATATACAAAAACCGGAGATCAAGGCGAAACTGGCCTCTTCGGTGGTCTCCGACTTCCCAAAAGCCACATCCGCATCGATGCTTATGGTACCGTAGATGAATTAAATGCTTTCATTGGTCAACTTCGCGATGGCATCGAAGAGCAAGCTTTGCGGGACTTGCTTAAAGAAATCCAGGATCGACTTTTTGTTATTGGTTCCAACTTGGCGAGTGATCCGACCAAAGAAATGGCTGTTCCAGATATTCTTCCTTCCGATATCACCTTGCTTGAATCACAGATGGACGAAATGGATAAAAGCTTGCCCGCTTTGAAAAACTTTATTCTTCCTGGAGGTCATCCTAGTGTTTCTCATGCCCACTTATGTCGTACGATTTGTCGAAGGGCGGAACGGCAGGTGGTCGCGCTCCAACAAATAGATAAGGTAGAGCCTATTCTAATTCAATACCTCAATCGCTTATCAGATTATTTCTTTGTCTTGTCCCGAAAATTAGGACATGATTTGGGCATTGAAGAAATTGCCTGGAATCCTAGGAAGGCTAAATGATTTCGTCAAACCATCGGGAAATGGTACGTTTTTCATTAACTGGAATATAATTTTGCGGAACAACCTAATCTTTTAGTCTCATTTCCTATCTTCACAAAATGCTTTGGGAAAAAGATTCAGCGATATTTCAGTCTTCAAACTTTGCCAAATTTGGCCTGGGCTTCTTGCTCGTCTTTGTCTTAAGTTTCCTTTTTCCTAGTCAAACTCCCTTTTCCTACCAATATCAACTTGGCGAAACCTGGAATCACGAAACCCTCCTTGCTCCTTATGATTTTACGATTGAAGAAAAACAAGAAAGCTTAATTGATTCAATCGAATCACCAACTCCGTCTAAACTTCCGACCTTTACCCTCAACACTAACCTGGGCAAACGAAAAGAAAGAAACTTTGAACAAGCTTTCATTGAACAAGTAAGTATTGCCCAAGAGGAAAACCAATTTCCAGATGTCTTGAATCAGACGGATCTCTATCGGAATTTTGCAAAAGATTTTATTGCTAGGAAATATGATAAAGGCATTATTTCTCCATTGTTGAAGGATGGTAAAAGGGCAGGGGATTTATTGCATTTACATGTTGGAGATAGTATAGAGCAAAGGAATTTTGAAGAATTGTATACGCCAGGAGTTATTGATGCGTCGATCGGAGATTCTCTACTTTATAGTGGTTTGGCGGAGGCGGAATTTTTACTCCCTCTACTCAGTGGAATCTATCGACCGAATATCAAACCTTTTTCACCAAATAAAAATAATCCAAACCGGGTCAAAAAAAATCAAGTGGTACTCGCTGGCGAAATTATTGTCGCCAAAGGTAGCTCAATCAATGAAGCCACTTTTACCAAGATAAACGCTTTTCAAAAAAAGTACGAATCTAAATCTACCAAGCTTGCACTTTTTGTCGGTCATTTTATTCTGACCAGTTTGTTGATTGGCCTCTTTTTGTTTTTTCTAATGTTCAATTATCCAGATGCTTTTGCTAGCTTTCGGAAGTTGTCCTTTCTTTTGCTTTGGTTTTTGGTTTATGGCTACCTGGTCTATCTGTTGGAAAAACATCCCATGCTCAGCATCTATGTTTTGCCTTTTTGTATTGTCCCGATTGTGGTCAAAGTTTTTTTCAAAGAACGTCTGGCCCTCTTTCTTCATATCCTGATAATCTTATTGGCAAGTATGATTTCTTCAGAAGATTATGAATTTATTTTTATTCAAATCTTAGCAGGAACCGTAGTTGTATTGGGAAATATAGAAGTGAGAAATTGGTCTCGTTTTTTCCTATCGACTTTTTATGTGTTTCTAGCTTATGCCTTTTCTTATCTTGGTTTGGCCTTGCTTAATGAAGGAGCCTTTCTGACCATTTCCTTAAAACCTTTTAGCTGGCTTTTTATGAGCGTATTTCTCACGCTTTTGGCTTATCCTTTGATTCCTTTGTTAGAACGATTGTTTGGTTTTACTTCGGCCATTTCTTTAATGGAATTGTCGGATATGAACCGGCCCTTGTTGAAAGAGTTGTCTATCAAAGCTCCAGGAACCTTACAGCATTCGCTACAAGTGGGGCACCTCTCCGAGGCCGCAGCCGCAGCCATTGGCGCCGATACTCTATTGGTTAAAGTCGCTGCGCTCTATCACGATATTGGAAAAATTCCACAATCCAATCATTTTATAGAAAATCAATCGAGACAGAATCCACATGATGAATTGGGAGAAGTTCAAAGTGCCAAAATTATTATTGACCATGTTTTGGAAGGGGAGAAGATGGCTCGAAAAGCAGGATTGCCAAAAGTGATTATCGATTTTATTCGCAGCCATCATGGAGATACCCGAGTAGAATATTTCTACCAGCAATTTATAAAAAATCACCCTGGCCGCCAATTTGATGAAAGTCTTTTTCATTATCCCGGTCCCAAACCAAATACCAAGGAAGAAACCATCTTGATGCTTGCCGATTCTCTGGAAGCCGCTTGCAAAAGTCTGCAAAATCCAAATGAAAAAGACATCAATGATCGGGTAGAAAAAGTAGTGGCTGGAAAAATAAGAATGGGACAATTGATAGAGTCTGAAATTACTTTTCAGGAGTTGGACATCTGCGTGGAAGAATTTAAA
>CALLVY010000028.1 GCA_938015925.1 uncultured Saprospiraceae bacterium | reverse complement strand
TTCTATGGCTGGAGCAAAGTATCCGCCACAGGAAGGCAAAAAATGTCGTGGCTATAATTTGACTTATTTAGAAGAAGGAGATTTATTTGAGCTTGGACAATTGCAGTTGGGGTATTTGCTGGATCTGTATCATAATTTTCCAAACAAGTGGAACTTCTTTTTAAAAAATAACTTTATTGATAAACTCGCGGGGACGAATCAATTGCGTCAGCAGATCAAAGATGGTTGGTCGGAAGAAGAAATCCGAGAGAGTTGGCAGGAAGGCTTGGCTCAGTTTAAAGCTATTCGCAAACGCTATTTGTTGTACCCCTAAATTTATTCCTTACTACTTTAAATTCATTGCTGTATGAAACAGGAAATCGCCATTCAATTTGGTCAATCCCTTGATCAAGATGAATTTGAAAAAACTGCAAAGTTGATTCATGCGGATTGTCGATATACCATTGGAGAATTAGTGATTATTGGCCCGGAAGAAATTTGTCGATCTTATGAAGACAATATGATTGCTGGTAGGAAAAAGTTGGATTTGCTCGAATGGGGAAAGAGTAGGATAGAGGCGATTAATGAAAATCAGTTCTTTGTGCATTTTACGGATTACCTAGGGCATCAGGGAAAAAAATATACGCATCGTTGTCAACAGAAACTCACTATTAATCAGGAGAATTTAATCATCGAAATTGAGCATATAGATGATCCGGAAGAACAGGAACGATTGAATACTTTTTATCGTAGTGTTGGTCTGTTATAAATCTTAAAAATGGATGGGGGCGCTTTTGCGGGAAGGAAATGTGGTCGTGTCCAGAGGCCGATAGCCATCTAGGATGGAATGCAATAACATTCAAGGGGGGCTATAATCACCTGCGGATGCTCGGTATAAGCCAGGAAGTCGCTCAAAGCGGCTTCTTGGCTTTCCAAAGAAAACAAGGCTTAAGATAGGGCGCAGTCTCTTCTTGAGACTTTCTTAAAAGTGTTAAACACAGACCTAACTCTCCCTAAAACTTAAACAAAGATCAAAAGAAGCTATTTTATAAATCGAATAGGCTTTGACTATTTACAAAAAAAGAGAGGCTCGCCGTAGCAAACCTCCCTCGGGGTTACAGCCCTTAGGGCTATATTCTTTCAGACGAATGATCTTTCTTACATCATGCCGCCCATACCGCCCATGCCACCAGGCATACCACCGTGAGAATGACCATGGTCATCACCACCAGAAGGTTTGTCGGCTACGACACATTCTGTGATCAATACCATGCCAGCGATAGACGCTGCATTCTCCAATGCGATACGAGTTACTTTTGTAGGATCAATAACACCTGCTTTCTTTAAATCTTCATAAGTTTCTGTACGAGCATTGAATCCGTTAGATCCTTTTGCCTTATTGACATTCATAAAGACAACCGATCCTTCAACACCTGCATTCTCTGCAATGATGCGAAGAGGAGCTTCCAATGATTTTCTCACGATATTGATTCCAATAACCTGATCTTCATTTTCACCTTCTACTTTGTCCAAAGATTTGATTGCACGTACTAGCGCAACTCCTCCTCCAACAACGATTCCTTCTTCAACAGCCGCACGAGTGGCAGCCAATGCATCGTCAACACGATCTTTCTTTTCTTTCATTTCTACTTCCGTAGCTGCTCCAACATAAAGAACGGCAACTCCACCAGCCAATTTCGCCAAACGCTCTTCTAGCTTTTCGCGATCATAATCAGAAGTAGTATTGTCGATCTGTACTTTGATCTGAGCTACACGTGCCGTGATGTCTTTTTTCTTTCCTTTACCGTTTACGATAATGGTGTTGTCTTTGTCAACGGTGATTTTCTCTGCTCTTCCGAGGTCAGCCAATTCAACGCTTTCCAATTTACCACCAGTCTCTTCAGAGATAACCTTACCTCCTGTAAGAATGGCAATATCTTCCAACATTGCTTTTCTACGGTCACCAAAACCAGGAGCTTTAACAGCTACTACTTTCAACTGAGCACGCAATCGATTCACCACTAATACACCCAAAGCTTGGCTTTCGATATCTTCTGCGATGATCAATAAAGAACTTCCAGCACCAACTACTTTTTCCAACACAGGAACGATGTCCTGCATGTTAGAAATTTTCTTGTCGTGGATTAAGATGTATGGGTTATCATATTCTGTAACCATAGTTTCCGCATTGGTCACAAAGTAAGGAGAGAGGTAACCTCTGTCAAACTGCATTCCCAAAACTTCTTCTACATAAGTATCGGTACCTTTTGCTTCTTCAACGGTGATCACACCATCTTTGCTTACTCTTTTCATCGCATCAGCGATAAGCGTTCCGATTTCATTATCGTTATTGGCAGAGATAGAACCTACCTGTTGGATTTTTTTGTAATCGTTGCCAATTACTTCCGTTTGTTTCTTAAGGTTTGCGATAACCGCTTTTACAGCTTTATCAATACCTCTTTTAAGATCCATTGGATTTGCACCAGCAGTTACGTTTTTCATACCAGCAGTAATCATGGCTTGCGCCAAAACAGTTGCAGTAGTGGTACCGTCACCAGCAATGTCAGCAGTTTTTGAAGCTACTTCTTTTACCATTTGTGCACCCATGTTAGCTACAGGATCTTCTAGTTCGATCTCTTTCGCAACGGTAACACCGTCTTTAGTAATAGTAGGAGCACCAAAGCTTTTTTGGATGACAACGTTTCGGCCTTTAGGTCCGAGGGTTACTTTTACGGCATTGGCTAGTGCATCAATACCAGCTTTCAGTTTTTCTCTTGCTTCTGCATCAAAGCTAATTTCTTTAGCCATTGTTTTTATTTTTTAGATGGAAGGTTAGTAATAATAAAAATGCGAAACCGACAGGTCCCTTCTTAGAGATGTCGGTACTAGAGGATGACGAGGATATCGTCTTCTCTCATGATAAGATAGTCATCACCTTTGTAGTTAAGTTCCTGACCAGAGTACTTTCCATAAAGAACAGTATCTCCTTTTTTGACGGTCATTTTGATGCCATCTTTTCCAGGACCAACAGCAATGATTTTTCCTTGTTGTGGTTTTTCTTTAGCGGTATCAGGAATAATGATTCCACCTTTTGTTTTCTCCTCAGCCGGAGCAGGTTTGACAACGACTCTGTCATTTATCGGCTTCATAATGAAATAAAATTTTGGTTATCTAAAATAAAATTGTTTAGTTGATTCGTTTCTCTTTTGACAAGAGACTACATAGTCTCTCATCATTAGTTGTGCCAAGCCATTTAGTATGACATATTAGCAGATTTTTGAAGATTTTGACAGGCCAGTTAAGACACCGTCCAATTGATAGGTGCGAATAAAAGACAATTTGTCAATGCCTCCTTTTAAAATCGCTGCAAATGTACCTTAAAGTTGGGGAAATAAAAAAAACCTAAGCACTTATAAGTACTTAGGTTTTTTGTGGGCGAGTAAAGCGATTTTGCTTACTGCGACTGCAATGGGATTTCTCCACCTGCTCCGATATCAGCACCTGCGTAAAAGGCAGCAATTACGATACAAAGTACTAAAACGGCAATGGCGAGATACCAAGTCAGTTTTTCGATAAAATCAGAAGATTTGGCTGCTCCAAGTGCTTGGTTGGCAGCTGCTCCACCAAAAGTGGCATCAACTCCACCTCCTTTAGGGTTTTGAATCAAAACAACTCCGATTAGTAGGAGCGAAATTAATGCGGTGATAATTGTGAGAATGACCATGTTTATAATTGTTTTTGGATCTTTATCAAATATTCGC
Organism: uncultured Saprospiraceae bacterium; assembly: GCA_938015925.1. GTDB lineage: Bacteria > Bacteroidota > Bacteroidia > Chitinophagales > Saprospiraceae > CALLVY01. The sequence goes on along the minus strand of CALLVY010000028.1, from coordinate 21,922 downwards.
TGGCTAACATTTAAAGCAAGCGTTTTTTCAAGTCTGCAATTTCGGACGCAAAGTAAGCACTTTTTTCCGGATAAATCAACTTTAGCCTTTCGTAAATTCGTATCGCCTTGTCATAAGCGCCTTGTCGAGCCAAAATACCGGCTAAGGTTTCGGATACAATTTCCTCATCTTCATTGAGACTTTGTGCCGCAAAATTGATGATTTTCCCTTGTTTTTTGTTCTTTTTTCCGGCCTTGCTAGCTTTTTTGGCTGCCTTTTCTGCCTTTTTAAGGTCGCTTAATGCTTTTACTTTCTTTTTCTTCTCGCTCTTTGCTTTTTTATTTCCAATCAAATCATCCAGCCGTATTGGCTTTTCTTTTTTGGGAACCTCCGGTATTTCTACTGGCGGAAGCGGTATTTCTGGTTCCAACTTTACTGCTGGACTTGGAGGTACTTCTTTGGGAATAGGGGGACTGGTTTTTTCTGCAGCTAAATTTACCTTGACTTGTGGCGACTGGAATTGTCTCAGCCAACTGCTGAACGATTCTTTGGGCACGGGTTTAGGTAAAGCTGACATTTCTTCTTCTTCAGGTAAATTAGTGATTTCTAAAGGAATATCACTAGGAGCACTCGGCTCTTCTAGCGCTACTTCCTGGTCAGCTGTCGGTAGTTCTTCTTCGCCAACTAATTCTGCTTCTTCCCCTGAAAACTGACCCGGAATTTCTTCCAAAATGGTTTTATCGCCTTCTTCCAAAGGAATAGGGATGCTCTGCTTAGGCATCTCATCTATTTCTTCAACGACAAACTCCTCAACTGTTTCTACGGGAATTTCTAATTTTGGTTCCTCAATTAGAACTTCTTCTGGTAAATCAAGGCTAGATTCAATTGCTTCCATGTTTTCGTCTGGTACTTCACCATCGATATTTTCTTCCAAAAGCGCCTCTTCTTCCCCAGGGCTATCTTCAATCAAGTCCTCCAGGAAAAATAGATTCTCTCCTTTTTCCTTAAAACTAGGAGGTTCCCGAGAGGAATCCGGTTCGATTTTTTCTTCCCTAAAATTTTTGAGATGTTCATCCAAATCAAAATTCTTTGAGTCATCATCTTCCATGCTGCTAAAATTTTGAAGGTTTATTTCATGGGTAATGTCTTCGATATTTGGATCTGAAAGGTCGAAAGTCATGGCCTCTTTAAGCACCAGATCTTCTAATGCTGGATTAGCAGAAGCAGCGGGGATTTCTTCCTCTGGAGTATTGGTAGGAGGGTTTTCTTCCAAAAAGGTTTCGGCCAATTGATAAGGATCCATGGTTTCTTTCGAACCTCCACTTGCTTGAAAAAACTGATAAAAGTGGCTTCGGTCATTGCTGAATGCAGCAGCCCATTGAATGTTTTGGTTGAGTTCCTGGTTTTGCTCTTGTTGGCTTTTTTGCAAAAGTATCAAACGCAAGTTTTGGCAATAAGGGTATTGCAAAACGACACGTTTTATTTCCTGATAACTGACTTTCGCCAATTGATCTGGGTTCTTTAGCAAGAAGCTTAATCTTTCTGCATCCATTTCAGATTCATTTAGAAAGCCTAAGGGGCGGAAAAAAATGCTTGACTTTATTTCCGTTAAACTACTAAGCAGGAAATTCCTTAAAAATAATTTGCGCTCAGGCTCATATATCTACGAATATCAAATTTAAGAAATTATTGTGTGGAATTACAATTTTGGAGATGTCTGAGCGAAGGGAAAGGATAATAAATTACAATTTAGGAATTAAGACGATAGGACAAGCTTACCAAGAAGCAAAGGAAACTTGCTAAAAGCCTAAAACAAAGAAGCGTTTATTTACTTTGGAATCTGAGCAAAGAAGGTTTTTTTTAGTTGATCTACCACTTTGCGGATTACCAACTCGTAAAGGCCCATTGAAAAATGTTTTCTACCAACTCGGCATTCATTTCAATGATTAGCGCATCCTGTACATCCAGTAAGTTGGTCGCTGCATCAAAATCGCGATAGGCTTTAAAGCTTTTTTTCTTGGGCTCTATCGTTGGGTCGAGATTATTGATGTATTCCATGGAGATGGAAAGATTGATCCTGTTGTAAGCTACGGCTACATCGGCAGTAGGTGCTTCTTCGGAAACCCTATAGCTGGTAATGCTTCCTTTAAATTCTGCATCCGGGTCGATTTCACTTTCCAAAAGAGGAGACTCTTCTCGAACTTTTGCACGCAAGGTATTGGTGAAATCTTGACTGAGGGTAGCGACGACGTTATCCGAAGTATTGTCAATCAAGTTGACGTAATAAGTTTTGGTTCCGGGAGGAATACTAATTCCGCGGAAGGAATATTTGCAGGAGGCAAAACTGAGGAATAAAAATAAAGGCAAGAGGTATTTCATAAATCTATCCAATAATTTGGGCTATCTATTTTTCTTTTATGCTTTGACTAAAAAAGAGAAAGCGCTAAAGGTTTTTTTAAAGAGACCAATAGAAATCTAAAGGTTGTAATACTTGATTTTTCGATAAAGAGTTCTTTCCGAAATTCCCAATTCTTCTGCGGCATCCTTCCTTCGGTTCTTGTGCTTTTTTAAGGCCTTTTGGATCAAATCTTTTTCCATGTCTTCCAGAGAAAGATTTTCTTCCACCACTTCGGTGTGTTGATAGTGATTTTGTGCAGGATTGATGATAATGGGCTGAAGGTTATTGCCTTCAGGAGTCGTTTCAGAATTCTCTTCTTCCTCTGAAAGAAAAGAGTCGCGATAATTGGATTCTGCAGGTTTTTCTGGTCGGGAGAAATCCGGACTTTGTAAAGCTCTGTAGCTTCTAATATCAGGCATGTTAAGATCATTGGTTCTGACCAATTCAAAAACCAAACCTTTCAAATCGTTGAGATCACTTTTCATTTCGAAAAGCAATTTATATAAAATTTCTCTTTCCTGAAGATCGTCTTCTTTGCCATTTTTGCGAATGCTAGGCAAATTTCTTTTTAGTAAATTGGGAAGAACGGATACCAAATCTTCAGCGGTTATAATTTTTTCCTCGGAAAGAACAGACATTTGTTCCACCACATTTTTGAGCTCCCGAATGTTTCCAGGCCAAGAATAATTTTCGATCAACAGCCGGGCTTGTTCGTTGAGCTGGATGGATGTCGTCCGGTATTTTTCTGCAAAGTCATTGGCGAACTTTCGGAAGAGCATATAGATGTCTTCTGGTCGCTCCTTAAGCGCAGGTACCTTGATCGGAACCGTGCTCAATCGATAATATAAATCTTCTCTAAACTTACCTTTGTGAACCCGATCCAACAAGTCTACATTTGTCGCCGCAATCACCCGCACGTCCGTTTTTAGAACCTTAGAAGAACCCATGCGAATGTATTCTCCCGATTCTAAAATTCGCAACAAAAACGCTTGTGTATCCAAAGGCATTTCTCCAATCTCATCCAAGAAAATGGAACCAGTATCAACAGTTTCAAAGTAACCCTTGCGATCCGTACTCGCTCCCGTAAATGCTCCTTTTTCGTGGCCAAAAAGTTCTGAATTGATCGTGCCTTCTGGAATGGCTCCACAGTTAATAGCTATAAAATTATTATGTTTTCTAGGGCTAAGAGAGTGGATTATTTTTGAAAAAACTTCTTTCCCAACACCACTTTCTCCACTGATTAAAACAGAAAGGTCTGTATTGGCTACTCTGGAAGCAGTATCCAAAGCATGGTCGAGGGCAGGTGAGTTGCCGATGATGCCATGGCGTTGTTTTATGGATTGTAGATTACTCATGTAGTGTTTTTACTAGGGAAGTTTGTAAGTAAAAGGAAATAGTGTTTTGCGATTTGCGGTTTGGAGTTTTCGAAAGTTGTAGCTCCAAACCGCATACCGCAAGTATTTAAACAATATTTCCAATCAAAGTCGCACTAGTTGCTTCCCTTACTTTTACCTGAACATAATCTCCTGCAACAAGCCCTGCTTGTTTAGGGAAAATGATCATTTTATTTTGCGAATTACGCCCTTTGAAATCCTGGTCTGACCTTTTTGAATCTCCTTCAATCAAAACCTTAAAAGTTTGACCAATGTCTTTTTGATTGAGATCATGGCTAATCGAAGTTTGTAGCTCGACCACTTCTGCTAGACGTCTTTTTTTGACTTCCAAAGGAATGTCATCATCGTATTTTCTTCCAGCTAAAGTACCTGGTCTTTCAGAGTAGAAAAACATATAAGACATGCTATACTTAGCAAACTCCATCATCGTAAGGGTGTCTTGGTGTTCCTCTTCTGTTTCTGTGCAGAATCCAGTAATCATATCAGAACTAATGGCACAGTCTGGAATGATTTTATAAATTGCTTCCACTCTTTCTTTGTACCATTCTCGGTCGTAAGTTCTGTTCATTAATTTCAAAACTCGACTATTTCCAGATTGAACGGGCAGGTGGATATAGTTGCAAATATTTTCGTATTTCGCTATAGTATGTAGCACTTCGTCGGTGATGTCTTTTGGATGAGAAGTAGAAAAACGGATTCTTAGATCTGGATGAACCAAGGCTACCATTTCCAAAAGCTGGGCAAAATTGACCATTTCTTGTGTTTCTGGATTGGTCCATTTAAAAGAATCTACATTTTGTCCCAATAAGGTGACTTCCCGAAAACCCTTGTGGAATAGGTCAGTGGCTTCTGCAATAATGGAAAAAACATTTCTGCTTCTCTCGCGACCCCGGGTAAAAGGGACGACGCAAAAAGAACACATATTATCACAGCCTCGCATGATAGAAATAAAGGCGGTAACACCATTTGAATTTAGACGGAGTGGACTGATGTCTGCATAAGTCTCTTCTCTGGAAAGTAAAACATTCACTCCCTTGTCGCCTTCATTGGCGCTGCTGAGCAAGTTGGGAAGATCGCGGTAGGCATCTGGGCCTACTACCATATCCACCAATTTCTCTTGTTCCAAAAACTTCGCTTTCAAGCGTTCTGCCATGCAGCCCAAAACACCTACGAGGGTACCTGGTCGTCTGGCTTTTACTTTATCAAAAACGCGAAGTCTTTTTCTAACCGTATCTTCTGCTTTTTCTCGGATGGAGCAGGTGTTGATCAGAATCAAATCCGATTCTTCCATATTTCGAGTAGGATGATAACCAACTTCTCCGAGGATTGAGGCTACAATTTCACTATCGCTAAAGTTCATCTGACAGCCATAGCTTTCAATATAGAAATGCTTGGCATCAGCAGGCTTTACGGTGTTTTCTTGTTCTTGGAAAAACACGTTGCCTTGCTTACTTTCGTCAATCTTCTTGGTTCCTTCTAATGTTGGATTCAGAGACATAGTCTAAATGGGTCTAAATTAATTCTTCCTCAAAGACCTCGTTTACCCAATATTCGGGAACTACTTAACAAGGCCTTTTCAGTTCTAATTGTTCAAATTCGCCTGCAAAGATAAGGAAAAAAATAAAGGAAAGTGACAAAATGGCAGGAATTGGCGCAGAATATTTAATTTTAGTCAAAAAGTAGCTGTGCTTGATCGATAGTTATTTTATTTAATGCGGTTTTTTCTTAAGTTTTACCCTAGTCGAAGCAGGGAAAAGCTATAAAAAGCAAGTGCTTTTTAACCTTGGGGCCTTATTTTGTTCTATTGTTTTGTTTCTGCTTTTCTGATGTGTCCATCTTTATTTCTCAAAAGGTTTTTAAGAAAAAATCGAATTTAGTAGCTTCGTTATGCTTTCGATGATCCCGATTATTGAATTAAAACCATAAAACCCCTTTTATGACAAATTATGAGCGATTAAAAGAATGTCTGGAGAAAGAGCGTAGTTTGGGATTGGTGAAAAGCCATTTGGCCAAATTAGCAGAGCGATTAGAGGAGCGGCGAAGGGATTTGCTTTATGTAGAAAAAATCATGGCCAAGGAATATCAGGATATTGTGGCATTGGAGAACTTGGGAATGCGCAAGTTGTTCCAAGAGGTTTTGGGAGGTAGAGAAGAGCAATTAGAAATTGAACGACAAGAATATTTAATGGTGGTATTGAAGCATCGAGAGGTCGTGAAAAGTATTGCTTTATTGGAATATGAAGAGAAAGTGCTTTTGGAAAAGGTCGACTCTTTGAAAGAGATCAAAGAAGAAGTAATAAAGCTGATCGCTATTCGAGAAAAAGAATTGATCGCCGGAGGTGGAGCCTACCGCGATGAGATTAAATTGATCAATGCAAAATTGGATGATAAAATTGCAGAGAACCGAGAAATCTATGAAGCGAAAATAGTTAGTGCAAAGGTGAAAAAGCAAGTGGCATTAGTCATTGCCTACCTCAATGATGCAGTTGCTCAAAATGAATGGAATGATAATTATTCAAATCGAAAAAAAAGAACAAAATCAATTGATAATGCTCAAGGTGCTTTTTATAAAGTAAAACAACTTTTAGAACAGTTGGAAGATGAATTGTATGATATCTATAAACATCGAAATATTCGTTTTTTAAACCTGGTAGAAGATGAAGAAGTTTTGGCTAAAAGCTACCATTCTAATTTGATTACCGATTGGGTGATTCACAGAAAAATCCACAATAGTATCTTTAACATGCAGTTTCTACACGATCGATTGGAACGCTTGAGTAGTTCTTTGGAACATGAAGAAAAGAAAGTCATAGAAAGTACTTCTTTTCTTGAAAAACAACGGGAACAATTGGTCATAAAAGGAATGTTGAAAGAAGAATAATACCCCAAATTATGAAGACAAAGATTGTAGTGATCCAAGGTAGCTCCCGCAGCAAAGGAGATACCTATAAAAGCATTCAGTTTTTAAGAGAGCAAATTTCATTTGACCAAGTGGATTTATGGACAAAAGATATTGGTCCTTTTGATTATGAATTTCAGAATACGGAGGATGATTTTTTACCATTGATGCGGCAATTGCTAGCAGATTATGATACGTTTATTTTTGCCACTCCAGTGTATTGGTATAGTATGAGTGGGACTATGAAAATATTCTTTGATCGGATTTCAGATTTACTCAAAATAGACAAAGAGACCGGACGGAAATTAAGAGGGAAAAATATGGCAATGATTAGTTGTAGCGGCAGCAATGATTTGATGCCTGGCTTTGAAATGCCTTTTGTAGAAAGTGCTAAGTATTTGGGAATGAATTATTTAGGAGAGGTGCATGCATGGGTGGAAAAGGGGAGCGTCGCTCCTGAAGCTGCTGGCTTATTGAAGGATTTTGCGGCGAAAATGAAAAATAAATTAGCAATGGAAGCATAAAAGTTTTCACAGTTTGATAATGTTTTTATCCACAAAAAAACCAAATAGAAAATGAAGAAAGAAAGCCAACTCCTCCTTTTCTTATTTCTTTATCTTCCTCTGAGTACGAACCTTCTTTCTCAAAATACAACGCCTGATCAAGGCAATAAATATCCGCTAAAGACCAATGTTGATACCAAGTTGTATAAAATTTTTAGTCAGGAGATGAGCTTTAAAAATTTTAATAAAAATAAAGCCTTAGACTACCGCGAAAAACTCCGGCCTTTAGCTACTTCCAAAGACCCCTTAGCAATGTACCTTTATGCACAAAGTTATGATTGGTATCTGTATGGCTTAGGAGAAAAAGAAGATGCGGACATTGCGCTTAAGTTTTATCGAAAAGCTGCTAAAAAGAAATTAGCACTAGCGAATCAATTTCTGTTTTATGGCTACCAATATGGCTTTATGGAAATAGAAGAAGATGGAAAGAAAGCCAAGAAGTATTTGGAAAAAACTATAAAATATGGAGACCCCGCATTGCAAAGAAAAAGCTATGAACTAATGGCTGGTCTGTACTATCCTCAAGAAGGAAAAAAAGACCCCAAAAAAGCCATTGCTTGCTTAGAAAAATCTATGGAAAAAGGAACGGAAAATGATAGGCAACACGATTTTTTAGCTCATATTTACGAAGAACAAAAACAAGTAGAAAAAGCGATTTTTCATCGCCTTGCTTCCTCCAATATCAATAGTAAAGTCATCGCTGCCAAATGGCTAATACAAGGAACTTTGATAGAAAAAGATATCCCCAGAGCCTTGAAAATTCTTTTCGATGCCACCGATGAAATGCAGCGGCAATTTCCTGACGGAAAATTTCGAGGCGCCGAAAACCCTCATCGTTATCTCAATCAATTACACTACTGCGATAAGCTGTTGACTAAAGAACAATTGGGCAAGTATTTGATGGATTATTATATCTGTCCTTAGCGATTTGGAATGGAAAGGACGGAAATAGCCATTGCTAGACTTTACGATACCATCTTTGCTATGTAAAACATAAGTAGCTCCAAAAACAGGAAGGTCTTTGTGGTATTGTTGGTATTTAAAATGAGTCATGCCATTAAAACCATGTTCTGTTTTGTGCAATGCCATTTTGGATTGTGGAGCGAGTTGAAAGGCTGCTGCCTTTTGGGAGAAAAATTGATCGACTTTTAATTGCTTATCCTGATATTTGACTTGCGCCATCTGTTGGAGGATATAAGCCTTGGATAGGTTTTTTTGTGCAAAAAGAGGAATAGAAAAAATGCACAGGACAAGGGTTAGGAGTAGATTTTGTCTCATTGGTACACGGGTTTGTTCTCTGTGGGGAGATGGTTTTTAATTAGTTTCTGCGGACAACATCGCAATTAAAAACAGGGCCACGTATTGCTTAACATATTTTAACTCCCTTTTTAGGAGATTAAAACATATGCTTAACATTTTTCGAATGGCAAAATCAGAATTTAACAAATGGAAGAGTGGCCCTTAACTGATTTTTTCCTTTGGCAGAAAGCCAATAATAACCATTCGGCAAGTCAGAAAGATCAATAGAATTTCCACGGAAAGAAGATTCGGCATAAAGGACTTGGCCTTGTGTGTTTAAGATTTTTAGGTCTCTAAGATTTTTGCCGTTTTCGATATAAAGGAGGTCTAAAACTGGATTTGGGAAAAGTTGGATAGGCTGCTCAGTCAACTCTTGTTGATGAACGGTAGGATCATTGGAAAACCTTAGATTGTCCATTAAGTTGACATCATATTCTAAAAAATCAGGAACACTCATCGGCCTCCCGGTATGATTGGAAAATCTTATTTCCAACTGTCCTGAAAAGTTGGGAGGCAATGAAATCTTATGCGGAACCAATTGCCCTTCTGGCTGTCCGTAGATAATCTGTTTCCCCTCCTCACTTCCTTCCCAAGCCACCCTCATCATACTAGAAGCTTCAAAAGGCTCTGCTAAATTATCATTACGAAATTGGATCAAATCAAATTCGATCAAAGGATAATCTGTAGCTGAAAAATCAACACAAAAAGTGAATGCTCCAGAAATGGGGTAACTTAAATTTCCTTCCACATTCTCCTCTGGATTGAAGCAAGATTTGGTTTGCAAGAAAGTGGTTTGGCCGCTGGTGACCAAATAGTTTTCATTATTGAATGGAAATATGGGCGGATCAAGACGACTATAGATTTGGGCATTTTTTTCTAAGCTAAGGGCTGTGCTAAAATCGTCGGTATAATCAATGGTGATTTCTTGAGGAACCCAAATGTCGAGCGCTGCTTTGTTCTCCACGGAGAAAGGACTATTGGGAACGACCAAGGCCATAAAATAGGATTTTCCTTCCTCTGGAATAAAAGAAATGTCTCTTTGGATACTCCTAAAACGATTGGGCGATAAGGCTTGATCCAAACTTAAAGTCTCCGACCAATAAACGGTATGACTGGAATCCTCCAGTACGAGTTGAAAAGTTTGATTCATTGGAAAAGTATCACAGCCTTGGTTTTTGAGAAAAGCAGTGACCTTATGGTTTTCCGTCAAACAATCATAAAATTCTACTCTCGCAAAAGTGACCATGAGGGCATTATTGTCAAATTCATAATTGACATATCTTCCATATTTTGAATTGTTTTTTTCGTCTTCGTCTCCGTCGATTTCTAGTCGAAAGCCGTAAGAGGTATCCAGGTGTTTTTGGTCGATGGAGATCAAGGTGTCAAAAGAAAAGGTGATGGACTCACCAGGAGCGAGTGTACTGCTTAAGGGAATGATTATTTCTCTGGGTTCGATAGGATCATAAAAATTAGCTTTTAAAATATCTTCATTTCCAGGGAGGTAAGTTTCGGTTCCTAAATTGGTAAGCACACATTGGGTTGCGGTAAAACCACTAAACTGACAAGTTTCAATTTTCTCAAACGGACTAGGGATTGAAATACTTAAATCCAAATTTTTGTTATTGGAATAGGGGAGTCCGACTGCTTTCCAGGCTTCTTTTACCGCCAGAACTTCCGTACTACCTAAACCATACAATTCCTCTGCGGCCAAGATACTCGTTTGATAATAAGCAAAATAATCCGAGTCGGGCACCAGGTAAGATCGATTGCAAAGGAAAACCACATCCGCTGCTTTATCTATTCCAATACCTTCGGTGTCATAAGTTTCATTGTTTTCATTGACCCCCGTTTTTCCTTCACTGAGGATATAAAACCAAAGATTCCCAATACTACTATTGGTATGAACATTGGCCCCATCCACCCAGAATTCTCCTTTGTAAAAGGCTGGATTTTTTAAGCTTTTGGGATCATCCATTGAACGAAAAGGCGTATCATCTGCATGGAGTTTAAAGGAGCGTCCGATGTCCCAATTGAAATGAGCGGGAGCTTCTGTATGTTCCAATAATTTTCCAAATACATCTGCAAGACTTTCGTTGATGGCTCCCGATTCAGAGGCGTAAATTAGTTGAGAAGTATGCTGAATAATTCCATGGGTAAATTCATGTCCAACAATCTCCAAGGTCGTCAAGGGAGAGTGATTGCAATTGCCATCTCCAAACAAAGCCATCGTCCCGTCCCAATAGGCATTGACAATTTCAGCGCCATTATTGAGGTGGACCAGCGTGTTCATACTTCCGCCTTGATTGTCCAATCCATTCCATTGAAATTTTTGGAGCAAAAGGTCATAGTTTTTTTCTGTGCAATAGTGGGCATCTAAGGCGACTTCATCCTGCGCTGGATTATTTAAATTCCAATGAGAAGAGTTGTTTTCAAAAAGCATTTCTTGCGCATCAAAAGTATGAATGCCTTGTCCACGGCTAAGATCTCTCAAGTAAAATTCAGAGGGGCCAATAGAATCAACGATAAGGTCTTGGGTGCCGTAATAGCGAGTGTCACCTGTAGCGGGAACGGCATGCGCAGCAAGGAGCGGGAGCTGGGTGATGACTTGGCCATTGTGAGCATTTATAAAGTATTGCTGCTTGTCTAAGGGCACCCAACTATACAAGTCGATTTTATAAGCCAAAACCGTTTCTTCCGAAACCTTCGGATAAGCGGGGTCGATCAATATCAATTGTGGGATGGGCTTTTTGTGCATCGAAGAAAGCTTAGACGGGGCCTCTTTTTCCCAGATGTAACTTGTGGCCGCCATTTCGTGGATGGCGATTTCTAAAGCTTGTTCAGCAGATAGGTTTGGTGTAGTAGCTGTTTCGATGTTGGGGCGAAAATAACCATTGCTGTTTTGGACGATCCCGTCTTTAGAATGTAAAACATAGGTGGCGCCAAACACAGGAATTCCCTGATGGTATTGTTGGTACTTTAAATGTTCAAAACCATTAAATCCAAATTCTGTCTTCGACAATTCCATTTTGGAATCTTTGGCAAGACTGAAATCTACGGCTTTTTTTAGGTAGAAATTTTCTGGTCGCAATTGGGCATCCGTGTTATGGAACTGGCGCAATTGCTGGATCTGCCAAACGTTGGAAATACTTTTTTGTCCAAAGCTGAGTGGTAGAAAAAATAGGTAGAAAAATAAGTAGCCTAAAAAATATTTTTTCATCATCTACTTTTTACAAATGGAACAACTGTTTTTCCCAAATCCTCACTAAACGCAGAAATAAAATAATAACCATTGGCTAGGTTTTGTAAGTCAATGGGGGAACCGTCATAAGCAGCATCTTGGTAGATTTGTTGTCCTTGGATATTGGTAATGATGATTTCATTGACTGTTAGAGTTGTTTCCAGAAATAATTGATCTGTTACGGGGTTGGGAAATACTTTTAGACTTTGCTGTGCCAGATTGTCTGTGCTGAGCGGAGTAGCGCTAAAGAAGAGATTGTCCATTAAAATTACATCATATTCCAGAAGGTCACTGTTGTTGAGGTTAGTGCCAGAATAAGTGGAGAATTTAAATTCTATTTCTCCGGAAAAGTCAGTGGGTAATGGAATTTTATGATGAACCATTGTTCCTTCGGGTTGCCCAAAAATAATTTCTTCTCCAGGTTCATTTCCTCCCCAGGAAACTTGCAGCATGGAAGATTCTGGGAATGGATTGTCTAATGCATCATTGCGATATTGAATCAAATCAAACTCAAGTATCGGTTCAGAAGGAGTCAGTAAATCTACACAAGCGGTAAGGATGCTCTGAATGGTAGAATTAAATGCCACTGATAAATCCAAATTGTCAAGTGGGTCGAAACAACTGTCAAAATTAGGGTTTTGGCTTCTTCCTGTAGAGATAAAATAAGATTCATTGTCCTTATCGTAAAGAGAGTTAGACAAAGAAGTATTTACTTGTAACTGGTCAAGTTCTGTGTAGGAATCAAAGTTATTGGTGCTCGTAATTTCCATAGTGGTAGGATTCCAAAAATCAAGAATACTCACATTGTTATTGATATCGGGATCTCCTGTCAATTGTAAAAATAAAAAGAGTTCTCCTCCAGGCCAATCTACTAAATCGATACTGCGACTAAAACGTTGTACTCCTCCCGGAGAAATACTAAAGAGGGAAGAAAAATTTTCTGAGTAGTAGGTTGTTCCGACATTATCCATAATGAGAATAGTCATCGGTGTATTGCCAGGAATTGCTTTGCAACTACTATTAGAAATGAAAAAATCAAATTGATGCTGATTGCTTTCGCAATCATAGGCAAAATCAGTTGCACCTATAGCAACTTCATTCTCTTCATAAAACCAATTCGTAAAGAAGGAATAAAAAACATTGTTTATAAAGTTATCATCAATGGAGTTGGGTAATCTGTAGGTAAAGTTGGTGTTGAGGTATTCTTCGACAAATATAAAGTCATCAATAACAATGGTGATGAATTCGCCAGGAGAAATACTATCTGTCAATAAAACATCTCTGCTGACTTGTCCATTGCCATCATTATAACTCACCGTTACTTGGTCTGTTAGTTCTGGATAGTAAGTTTTTGTTCCAACATTCGACACCATAAATTCAATAGTGAAAAAGCCATCGTGCTGACAGGTATCGATGTTGCGAAAAGCATCAGAAGTAAATACCGTCAAATCCAAAATATCTGGAGCCACAATAATTCCCGGAACACCCACCGCTTTCCAAGCTTCCTTTACCGCTGCAACTTCTAAAGAACCAAGGCCATATAATTCTTCCGCCGCAAGGATGCTATATTCATAATACTCATTATATCCCGATCCCTCGGTCAAATAAGTCCGATTGGTCAAAAAGGCAATTGCTCCAGCTTTCTCAATACCAATGCCTTCGACAGCATAGGTTTCACCGACTTCATTGGTTCCTGTTTTACCTTCACTAATCAAGTAAAACCAATGGTTTCCAACCGAACTATTCGTATGTACGCCACCACCGTCTTGCCACAAGACACCTTTATAAAAATCTGGATGTCCTCTGCTGCTTGGGTTTTCCATTGAACGGAAAGGTTCGGCGTCAGGCTGGTATCTAAAAGAAAGACCAATCGACCAATTGAAGTTGGTAGGATCTTCGGTGTACTCCAACATTTTTCCAAATACATCCGCCAGACTTTCATTGATCGCACCAGATTCATTGGAATAAATCAAATTGGACGTATAATCAATCACCCCATGCGTAAATTCATGTCCAACAACTTCCAAAGTAGTCAGCGGACCATTATTACAATTGCCATCACCAAACCAAGCACTTTCCCCGTCCCAAAAAGCATTGATTATTGCTCCAATGTGGACGATGGAACTTAATTCCTCTCCATTATTTCCCAAACCATTCCATTGGTATTTGTCGAGCAGAAGATCGTGAAATCGGGAGGCACAATAATGGGCATCTAAGGCCACTTCGTCTTGCGCTTCATTGGTCAAATCCCAATAATTGGAATTGTTTACAAAAACAGAGCGATCAGAATTTTGGGTAATAATACCATCACCTCTTGTGGGGTCGAATAAGTGAAATTCTGTAGGTGCAATGGAATCTATGATGATGTCTTGCTCTCCATAATATTTGGTCAAGCCTTTTCCAGGGACTGCATGATCGTGCATTAAGGGTAATTTTTTCTCAATCCTTCCGGTATGCGCATTCACAAAATAACGTTGTTTGTCATGCGGTTCCCAACTATATAAATCTACTTGATAAACCAAAATCGCTGTTTCTGAAACTCGTGGAAATTCAGGGTCTAGGATAAATAGTTTTGGTTTAGGTTGTTCTTGAGGCGGATGGACTGCACTGCTTGGTCTTTCCCAAATATAAGTTTTGGCTTGATGCTTTTGCATCGCTCTTTGCAGGGCTTCTTCTGGACTGATGTTGGCGCGAGTATTGAGTTTGAGGAGGGGCCGGAAATAGCCATTGGCAGAATGAACCAAACCGTTTTTTGCATGTAAAATATAAGTCGCTCCAAAAACAGGAATCTGCTGGTGGAATTGTTGGTATTTAAAATGCTCCGTATTGTTGAATCCTGTTTCGTGTTTATGCAATTGCATTTTGGAATCAGGAGACAAATGAAATTGATCCGCTAAGGCTGTAAAAAATTGATCCACTCTAATGTTCGGATTTGCGTTTTTATAATGATCCATTTGTTGAATCAAATAAACATTGGACAATCCCTTTTGGGCAAATAGAGTAGGGGTCGAAAAAAGAATAAAGAGCAATAGGGAAAATAGGCTAAGCGTGTTTTTCATCGTTATACTTTTCTGTAAAATAGTACATCGTAAATAGAAAGAGAATTCTTTTACAATTATACTGGGTTGTTTGTACTTTTTGTAGAGCCGAATATTTAGCATTAAGGTTTTTTTTGAGCATAAAAAAAAACCGAATTATTGATTCATCAATATACGCTTTTGTACTTGTTTGAGTTGAAAATTGACTGGATTTTGTAGAAGGAAGGTGCTAAAATGACTTTGAATAGTCATTGAAACAAAAAAATAAATGCCTGACAACAATCTTGTCAGGCATTTATTTTGGAAAATAGTAGTTTAAAAAATTAGGACAGGTACCTATTGTTTAGAAAAGGATACCTAATCAATGAGTACTTCTTTGTACAATATCGGGTTGGGATATTCTTTTTTGAAGACATATTTAATGACATCAAAGGCGGTAATGACTCCCTTGAGTTCGTTGTTTAAATTGACGACAGGTAGGGTTTTGAAACGTTTGTCAATAAACAACTCCGCAGCGGTTCCAACTTTGTCCTTTGGAGCGATCACCAAAACATTTTTGGTCATGACGTCTTTGACTTTATTCTTTGATCCTTCAGGATGCTGGATCGACATTTTCCAAAGATCGTAAGAGGTGATCAATCCTTCCAATTTACCGTTTTCTACCACGGGAATTTGTTGGATGCGTTTGCGAGTCATCATTTCGGACACCTCGTGCACTAAGTCATCAGGATGAACAACGACGGGGTCCTTGGACATAATTTTTCGAACTTCTTCATTTAGCATAGTAAAAGTTTTACGGCGATTAGATAATTCAGCTTTGTTTTGTGTTTGTTGGCTTTTTCAACAAAACAGGTTTTTTAATAGTGAAACGGTATAAATAAAAGTGCGAACGGAAATGGACAGATTTACTAAACTTGTATTTCTGAACGCCTTATGGTATATAGTGTTGGTTTTGTGTATACTTTATTTTGCCAAATGTAATTCTTAAAAGTACTAAAAAAATAGAATAAAAGCGACTTTTGTTGGATTTTTGATAGAATTATTGATGGTTGCAGGGTGGGGTAAGCGAATGTCGTCAACTTAAGGAAATACCTTCGCAGTTCTCCTGCCTGTTCAGGAGGGAAGTATTATGCTTCTAAGATATCGGGAAGTTCAAGGAAGGAATGGATGGAATAATCAGCAAGGGGGGAAGCATTTTGGTTTTTACTTTGCAATCTTTGAATAGTATTGATTCCCAATTCTTTTGCTGCAATAATTTCCGAATTGGGATTATCTCCAATGACCCAAAGGGATTCAACATTAAGTTTTCTGGCGCTTATCAAATCTTGAAAGATCCCACGCTTGTGTTTTCTTTCTTTTCGAAAAGGATCATCAATATGGATTTCTTCAAAATGAGATCGAATGTTCAAGGCTTCAATTTTAGCTTCCTGTAAATTAGTGAATCCCGTAGTTACCAAAATCTTTGGAACTGGAATATTTACCAAAGCTGGATAATCAGAAAAAGTTTGGATCTTCAAATCATATTCCAGCATTTCCAAATTTTCTAAAACTTGTTCTTGCAGCTTCGCCGGAACGGAATATTTTTTTACAATCGAATCAAAAGGCATTCTCCATAAATCTTCCAGCACCGCAGTAGCGACCTCCTGACTTTTAGTGCGCTCAAAATAATCTTTTAACAGCTGAAAAACAGGCGCAAATATTTCTGGACTCATAGATTGAGTGGCAAAAATAGTATCGTCCAAATCGAGAATTAAGAGCATATTGGGGAGGCTTGAATTTGTAATAATTATCAAGGTAAGTATTTTTTTAAAGATTCGTTTTATCAAGTAAAGAGCCTCGTTTCATGGACATTTGTAAATATGAAAGAATATTCATACATTGTTCCAACTTCAAAAATTCATTCCCATTTTTTACCTATAAAAATGCCTTGATGAAATACGGATTTGTAATCGACAATCGTAAGTGTATTGGCTGCCATGCCTGTACGACTGCCTGTAAATCAGAACATCAGGTTCCCGTCGGAGTAAACAGGACTTGGGTCAAACAAGTCGAAAAAGGAGCGTTTCCAAATACCCGAAGATTATTTTCCGTAATGCGCTGCAATCATTGTACAGATGCCCCTTGTGTCGATATCTGTCCGGTAGAAGCTTTATTTGTTCGCGCAGATGGAATCGTTGATTTTGATAATGATCGCTGTATTGGATGCAAATCCTGTATGCAAGCTTGCCCATACGATGCCCTTTACATTGATCCCGAAACGAGCACCGCTGCCAAATGCAATTATTGTGCGCACCGAGTCGATGTGGGCCTTGAACCCGCTTGCGTAAATGTTTGTCCAGAACAAGCGATCATTTCTGGAGACATGGAAGATTCCAGTTCGGAAATTGCCACCTTATTAGCCCAACAAGCGGTAAAAGTCCGCAAACCTGAGAAGGGAACCAATCCCAATTTATTTTACATTGATGCAGACGACCTTTCTCTTAATCCAGGCGCCACCGAAAAATCAGATGATTATTTTTGGAGTAGCCAAGGATTGGGGGTAGGCCATTTTGCCAAAGAAGCAGAAAAACTGGCCTTCTCCAATGGAGATGTCCTAGAAGCTTTGATGGAAGCCAATAAGGCGACCGCAGGAGAAGTGGCAGAAAAAGGAACCGCCAAATCCATTGACATTATGATGGGGAAAGGACGTCGAATTTATGATGCGCCAGATAAAGGTATTCTTTGGGGTTGGGAGGTCTCTTCCTATGTATGGACTAAGGCGATTTCGGCAGGTAGTTTTCTCGTACCCTTTCTTGCCTGGGCTTTGGGAATTGCAGATCCAAGCGTTCAAATATTTTCCTGGGCGATTGGCATCAGCTTATTTTTTCTCGCTTTAACCGGAGGCTTACTCATTAAGGATTTGGATCGTCCCGATCGCTTTCTAAATGTTCTCCTGCGACCACAATGGAGTTCTTGGTTGGTTAAAGGAGGCTATTCGATTACGATTTATGGAGGACTTTTAAGTTTATTAGGATTTCTATTTTGGAATGGAAGTAATGCCCTTCTTTATCCGGTCATGTGGCTGACGGCAATTACGGCAGTCGTCGTTGCTGTTTATACGGCCTTCTTATTTGCGCAAGCTAAGGGAAGAGATTTTTGGCAAAGTCCTACCTTGTCGATTCATATGTTATTACACAGTTTTTTAGCAGGGGCAGCTGCTCTAGGATTTTTGGCACTTTTACTGGAAAGTCCGATGGGTTGGTTGTCTTTTCTAAAAACGATTTTACTGACCGGATTGAGTATCAATTTGGCGACCATGTTAATCGAACTGACGATAACTCATCCTACCGAAGATGCAAAAAGAACGGTTGATATGATTCTAAAAGGCCGCTACAAAAATCTATTTTGGATTGGCGTAATTGCTTTTGGTAATTTACTTCCTTTGGCACTTTTGCTATTGACGGAGCCAACCGCAATGACGATTGCAGGCATTGGATTAATCGTCTTAATCGGTATCTATATTACAGAACACATTTGGGTCGAAGCACCACAGCGACTCCCACTTTCCTAATCCTCTTTTATGGCAACTAAGAAACCATCTTTGATTGAGCGACTGGCAGAGTCGATTGGGCTTATTCCAAATCTCCATAAAAAGTCGACAGAAGAAGCAATCACTCCTTTGACCGAAAAAGGAAAGTTAACCGCTTTCCCTCCTTTGGATCAATGGGATGACTGGGTGGAATATGAAGCCACTTCCTGGCCCAAACGAGAAAAAAAAAATTATACCATTGTCCCAACTACTTGCTTCAATTGCGAAAGTGCCTGCGGACTGACTGCTTATGTGGATAAGGAAAAAGGAACTATTCGAAAGTTTGAAGGCAATCCTTACCATCCTGGCAGCCGTGGAAGAAACTGTGCAAAAGGACCTGCTACCATCAATCAGATTACGGATCCGGATCGTATTCTTTATCCCTTAAAAAGAGTTGGAAAAAGAGGTGGAGGAGAATGGGAACGCGTTAGTTGGGATGAAATATTAGATACCATTGCTGCGCGGATGCGCAAAGCCATTCAAGAGAAAAGAAACAATCAAATCGCTTATCATGTAGGCCGTCCCGGACATGAAGGCTATGCCAATCGCGTTATCCAAAGTTGGGGCGTAGATGGACACAATAGCCACACCAATATTTGCTCCTCCGGAGCTCGCTTTGGTTACAATCTCTGGTATGGTTATGATCGGCCCTCACCAGATCATGCCAATGCTAAGTTTATTCTTTTGATATCTGCCCACTTGGAGAGTGGTCATTATTTCAACCCACATGCCCAGCGGATTATTGAAGCCAAAATGAAAGGCGCCAAACTAGCGACGATGGATCCGCGTTTGTCCAATACGGCTTCGATGTCAGACTACTGGATGCCATCCTATCCGGGATCGGAAGCGGCGGTCTTATTGGCCATGGCCAAGATCATCATCGACCAAGGATTGTACAATCGGGCCTATATGGAAAAATGGGTCAACTGGGAAACTTACCTGGAACAAAGACATCCAGAAAGTCCGCTTAGTTTTGACGTTTTTATTGAAAAAATGGGAGCGGAATATGCGGAATATACGCCTGAGTTTGCCGAAAAAGAAAGTGGGGTAAAAGCGGATATGATTAGAGAAATCGCTGTCAAAATCGGAGAAGCAGGAGAACGTTTTGCTTCTCACAATTGGCGAGCAGCCGCGTCTGGGAATTTAGGCGGCTGGTGTGTTTCGAGAGCCTTGCATTTTTTGACGGTTCTTACTGGAGCGGTTGGCACCGTCGGCGGCACTTCTCCAAATAGTTGGAATAAATTTAAACCCAAATTCTTCGATACTCCACCCGCACAAAAGTTTTGGAATGATCTTCATTTTCCAAATGAATACCCTTTGTCCTTTTTTGAAATGAGTTTTTTATTGCCTCATTTTTTAAAGGAAGGTCGTGGAAAAATGGATGTTTATTTTTCTAGAGTCTTTAATCCCGTTTGGACTTATCCAGATGGTTTTACCTGGATGGAAGCTTTTATGGATGAAGATCTATTTGGGCTGCATGCAGCCATGACGCCGACCTGGAACGAAACGGCCTTCTTCGCAGATTATGTATTGCCAATGGGGCATTCTGCGGAGCGACATGATTTAAATTCTTATGCAACACATTCCGGGATGTGGATTGCTTTTAGACAACCCGTCTTGCGAGAAGCAGCAAGAAGGGCAGGTAAAGAACATACTTTTACTTATGAATCCAACCCTGGGGAAGTCTGGGAAGAAGATGAGTTTTGGATTGAACTGAGTTGGAGAATAGATCCGGAAGGAGAACTGGGCATTCGCAAACATTTCGAGTCTCCATACCGTCCCGGACAAAAGATTACTATTGACGAGTATTATCAATATATTTTTGAGCATACCAAAGGGCTACCAGAAGCTGCTGCAAAAGAAGGTTTGACCGAGTTGGGATATATGCGAAAATATGGTGCTTTTGAAGTAGAAAAACATTCCTATAAAAAGAATGAATTTATACTCACCAAAGAACAAATGACCGGAGCCATCACCGATGAAAAAACAGGAGTGATTTCCAAAAATGGAAAAAACCTTGGAGTGCAAATAGGAGAGACGCCCTATGTCGGTTTTCCAACACCTTCCAGAAAGAATGAATTTTTTTCCCAAACCATGGTGGATTGGAAATGGCCAGAGTATGCCATTCCAACTTATATTAAAAGCCATATCCACGAAGAAAATCTGGACAAGGAAAAAGGAGAATATGTGTTGGTACCAACCTTCCGTCTACCAACGCTTATCCATTCTCGTTCTGGAAACGCCAAATGGCTGATGGAAATCTCCAATCGAAATCCGATTTGGATGCATCCGGATGATGCCAAACGCTGGGGGTTTCAGACTGGGGATATTGTGAAATTGAATACCGATATCGGCTATTTCATTGATAAGGTTTGGGTGACGCAAGGAATGAAACCTGGGGTGATTGCTTGTTCCCATCACTTGGGACGCTGGCGTCGTCAGCAAGATCAGGGAAATCGTTGGGCGACCAATACCGTTGAAATTGTCAATCCTAAGAAAGGGCAGTGGAAGATGAATACCAAAAAAGGGGTTCGACCTTTCCAATCAGATGATCCGGATAGCTCTCGCGTCTTTTGGTTGGATGGTGGGGTACACCAAAACATCACCCATGCAGTGCATCCTGATCCCATTAGTGGTATGCATTGCTGGCACCAAAGAGTAAGAATTGAAAAGCCTGGTCCGGATGACCAATACGGCGATATCTTCGTGGATACCAATAAATCCCATGAGATGTATAAAGAATGGCTGGCCAAAACACGACCAGCTCCGGGACCGGATGGATTGCGGCGACCCTTGTGGTTTAAGCGTCCGGTAAAGCCGGTAGATGAGGTGTATTATTTGGATCGAGTAGATAAAAATGGCGAGTTGAAAACTTAAGGGAGTCAGATTTGTTCTGTATCTTTTAAGACATAGAATAGATTTTATTCAACTTTGGTGATCATGGAAGATAACTCTTGTAAAACACCACGTTGGAGATTATTAAAAGCCCATCTGAATAATTTGCCGCCAAAAGCTTTTTCTCAAGAAATAGCATCTGATAAGCATTGCATAGTCGTAGATGTGAGAACGCCGACTGAATTTGCTATTGGCCATATTCCTGGAGCGATAAATATAAGTTATCTGGCGGAAGATTTTTGGGATCAAATGGAGCAATTGAACCCCGAGCAAACAATTTTTGTTTATTGTCGAACAGGAAGGCGAAGCATACGAGCTTGTACCTTAATGCGCAATGGTGGTTTTGAAAATGAGAGAATTTTTAATTTAGAAGGTGGATATATTTTATGGCAAGAAGAGATGAAAAAAAGCTAAACTTTTTTCTTATTCTTTAAAAGTGTCTTTTCTCAGACCTATTTGTTATTCCTTTTTCCTACCGCTATTTTTTTACCTTAGAACACAAAGAAGTAGTTTTTAATACCGTGTAACATAAATTTCTAAACATTTTGAACATGCCTTTTTATCCTACTCTTCGTCTCGTTCTCCCCTTAATAGCTCAGGCTATTAGGGTCCGAGCGTTCCTCGATTAGAATAAAAATTCAAGGCTCAAAA
>CALLVY010000027.1 GCA_938015925.1 uncultured Saprospiraceae bacterium | reverse complement strand
AAGCACAGATGGCAATGGATTTTTCTCTATGTCTGTCGCGGAAAGCGCTGGTCGATATGTACTCAATATCGACAAGCCAGGAATGATGGCGCAATCCAAAATTTACTTTAAGGATGCGACCAGTATCAATTATAATTTAGTGACCAATACCACTTCTGTGTTCAGCTCTCAAGAAGAAATCACCCTCATCGAAAAAGAGGATGAGATTACAAAATTCCGTACCACTGGACCAAATGGAGAAACCATCATAAGGTCTCCTGCCATCGTAAGAATTCCACCTAACGCCATTATAGACGAACAGGGAGAAATATTTAACGGACAAGTCATGGCTTCCCTAAGAGCGATTGATTTGTTTGATGGAAACAATTTGATGCCCGGAGATTTTGGAGCATTAGAAGATGGAGAAGACAAGACATTGGAAAGTTTTGGAGCAATAGATGTACAATTGCGAGACAAAAACAAACCAGAAAATAAATTACAAATTGATCCAGAAGTTTTTGCAGAAATATCTATTCCTATTTCAAGTCCACTTATGGCCACTGCAGATGCCAACATCACCCTTTGGGATTACGATACCGAAGAAGGATTTTGGATCAATATCGGTTCGCTGAAAAAACAAGGGGAATATTATGTTGGATTTACCAATATGTTTTCCACCTTAAATGCGGATGTATCTTTTTCTGATGCAGCTTGTATAGAACTTCGTGACAATCCAGTAACTTCCCTATTCCCTGGAGATCCTTTGAAGCTCGTATTCCAAGTTCCTGTTAGTGGAGGTGGCGCACCAAAAGTCATTTCTAAAACGGTAGTTGGGATAGCAGATTTGCCGCTGTTTGTATCTCGCTTGCCAGAAAATGAGAACATTACCATGACGGTAATTCGAGAAGATCCCGTTGATCCAGTCGACAATGATACCTTAAAAATTGCCGTACTCTTTACCGGCCCGGGAACACCTGGCCCAGCCAATGCCAATCCTTCCACTGGAGATTGT
Source organism: uncultured Saprospiraceae bacterium (assembly GCA_938015925.1). GTDB lineage: Bacteria > Bacteroidota > Bacteroidia > Chitinophagales > Saprospiraceae > CALLVY01. The sequence continues at coordinate 5,313 of CALLVY010000027.1, read as the reverse complement.
AAATTCTTCTACCTCGATGTCGATACCATGGCTACCGCCTTCCCCGTTTTCCTCAATCAAGTAAATAATACGGATGCAGAAGGGCAAGCCTATTACGATCTCATTGATGCTACCAATGGTGTCGGAGGTCCTCCCAACTATGATCTTAATTCCTGGAAGGTCGCCAATGATTTTGCTGGAATAGACACGACCGCACTTTATTATAATGCTGGGGATCTTGGTTTCTGGAGAGACATGCACGTTAGAACCAAGTTCAATAAAACCGCCTTCTATGTCACCAATTATCCAACAGATGCAGATGCCATAGCCGGCACAGGAGCCATCGCTACCGTATGTATGGAATTTAACGAAGTCAATGGTTCAGGGAATTCTGCCGACATGACCAAATTCTATGTCTTTGATGGTAGTAATGCTTTGGTCAATAATGCGGATCTGGATGGTAGCGGAGCCAAGTATATTCCAAATCTCTGTGTGGTTTGTCATGGTGGAACCCCTGCCACCTATTCAAGTTTTGCCGGAGATAAGAATGCCTTTGTCAATCATTTCTCAGGAGTCAATATAGATCGAATGCCAAACTTCCTTCACTTTGATGTAGAATCTTTTGCCTATTCTACTAGTGCCGGAAAATTACGTTCCGATCAGGAAGATGAATTGAGGCAATTGAATGAAAAAGTATTGCAAGTCAAAAATACTACTGCCGTTACGGACTTTATTAAAACTGCTTATGGTGCGTCAGTTGGAGCTCCAAATACCGCTGCATTACCCGTAGTTCCTTTTATTGATCGCAGTGTGGTTCCCGCTTGGAATAACCTAACGACTCCCGCAGGGTCCAGCACAACCAATAAACTGATGTACCAAGAAGTAATTGGGCCATCCTGTCGAGCTTGTCACCTAACTCGTTCGAATGATCTTTTATGGTTTGATGAGCCTTCTGATTTTGCGACTTATGCTTCTACAATTCAATATGCCGTTTGTGCCAATGGAGGAACTATTCCTTATATGCCAAACGCAGTAATCACGTATAAAAATTTATGGACGGATAGTACAAGAGTAGAAACACTCAAAGACTATCTCGTACTGCCCTGTACGAACCCCTACTAAGACCTAAGTAATTAAAGGTAGCCTCTTGAATCCTGTATCCATTTTTTGGATGCAGGATTCTTTTTTTTGGGAAAGACGAACTAGAGCTATCGCAATTCTCCTTTATCTTTTAGAAATTGAAAAATAATCTGATCAACGGGGGAAATAATATCCAGGTCTTTAAAAGTAAGCCATCGGATTTCTTCGATTTCACTGCTGGCTTTTAATAGCCCGGAGTAATTGGCACTGTAGCAAGTCATCTTCACCTCTACTCCGATTTTCTCCCGATCTGCTTGTGCGATAAAAGTACCCCTATATTGAATGCTAGCGGGATCAATATCAACGTTCAACTCTTCTTTAATTTCTCGAATCAAAGTTTCTTCATCACTTTCTGTTCCTTCTCTTTTTCCTCCGGGAATATAGTATTTGCTTCTGCCTTTAGAACGGGTACTGAGTATTTGGCCATCTACTAATTTTAGATAAGCTACTTTATCAATTAGATTAGCATTCATTGGCAAGGTAAATTTTAAAGGAGATCCATTTTTTTAATGGCAGGCTGATGATGTTCCAAAGAAAGAGCGAGGGTATCTCCTACTTTTAATGCTTTTCCTTCTGCTAAGCTCGTTTTTATGACAATGGTATTTTTTCCCAATTGAATAGTCAATTCGTAAGCTAGGCCTTGCGCTCGAATGGCCAGCAACTCGCCTTGCAATTCCATTTGGGCCAATGATTTTTGGGGAGAAAAAATTTCGGAGGTTCGGCCTTGTCGAATAATTTTTCCTTCTTGAATTTCAAAAACTTTATCTGCTAATTTTTGAATCTCTGAAACATCGTGACTAATGAGAATCGTAGTGAGCTTAAATTCTCGATGCACTTTTAGAAGATACAATTGGAGCTTGTTGCGCATTTCGCTATCTAATGCAGAAAGAGGTTCATCGAGTAGCAGGATGGAAGGTTTTTGTACCAGTGCGCGCGCCAGCGCCACTCTTTGTTTTTGTCCACCCGATAAATGCAAAGGTTTTTGTTTTTGTAAATCTCCCAATTCCATTAGTTCAACGAGTTCATTAATCCCTTTTTTAGTTTGTCCTTTTTCCAAAGCAAAATGAAGATTTTCAAAAACTGTCATATTGGGAAACAAGGCATAATCCTGGAAAACATATCCCAGTTTTCTTTTTTGTGGCGACACATTTATTCCTTTCTCTAAATCCAACCAAGTATCTTTATTGACCAGAATCTTTCCCCGCTCCGGTTTCATCAAACCAGAGATAATCCGCAACAAAGAAGTTTTCCCTGCACCAGATTTTCCAAAGAGCGTCACAAAACTTCTGGGTTCAATGCTCAGTTGAACCTCCAAAAACATTTCCCCTTTGGCTGAATTCAATTTCTTATGAATATCAATTTCAATCATTCCGCTTAAATACTGTGGTAAAGTATCCACCATTAAACAAATAAACCACCAACAAAATCGCAAAAGTCAGGGCAAATAAAATCAAAGAATAAGCATTTGCCGCAGCATAATTCATAGCCTCGACTTCATCATAAATCGCAATAGAGGCTACTTTGGTTTTTCCAGGGATATTTCCACCGATCATCAAAACTACTCCAAATTCTCCAATGGTATGCGCAAAGGAAAGTACAATCCCGGTCAGTAAAGCAGGTCGAATATTGGGCAGTAAAACTTTCCACAAGGTCGTCCATTTAGATTTTCCCAAAACATAAGCCGCATCTCTCAAGGAGGAACTAAGATTGGTCAAACCAGATTGAATCGGGTGAACCATAAAAGGCAAACTATAAATCACCGAAGCCAATACCAATCCTTCAAAAGAAAAAACCAATCGCAAACCGACCACCTCATCCAACCATTGCCCAAATGCATTTGCAGGACTAAAAGCAATCAACAAATAAAAACCAAGAACCGTCGGTGGTAAAACCAAGGGCATACTCACGAGGGTTTCGACAATCGGTTTGATTTTACTTTTCGAGAAAGCCAACCAATACGCCAGTGGTATCGAAAATACCAATAGCAAAGCTGTGGTAATCAAAGCCAATTGAAAGGTTAATATCAGTGGTTCCCAATCCATTAAGGGTTGAATTTATTTTATGCTTTCTGTGTCGTAGCCAAATTTATTTAAAATATCGGAAGCTTTCTCAGATAGAAGAAAATCTTTGAATTTTAGTGCATCTTTTCTGCGTTGTCCAGTTCTATTTAAAACGACTACTCCTTGCTTAATCGGTGTGTAGTCTGCTTTGTCGATTTCGAACCATTGGCTATTGTCTTTTACTTTTGCAGATAGCACAACCGCCTTGGCCGTAAACCCAATCTCTGCAGCCTGAGTATTTACAAATTGGTTGACCTGAGAGATACTTTCTCCAAAGACTAATTTGGGAGCCAAGCGTTCTTCCATATTATTCTTTTGCAATACTTGCATCGCTGCTACACCATAGGGTGCTGTCTTGGGATTGGCTAAAGCTATGTGTTTAATATTGTCTTCTTCTAGTATTTCTAAACTTGGATTAATCGAAGTATTATTGGTCCACAAGACTAGTTTACCGAAAGCATAAACTTTAGGTTCTGCTGTCGTATAACCTTTTTCATAAAGATCCATTGGATACTTCATATCTGCGGATATCAAAATATCAAAAGGTGCCCCTTCCTGAATCTGCGCGCTTAGTTTTCCAGAAGAGCTAATGATGGTTTCTACAGCTAAGCCCGTTTCTGCTTTGAATTCCTCTACGATTTCTTCGATCGCAAATTGCATATTTGCGGAAGTGGCAATAACCAAAAAAGAAGAGGAATTGGGTTGACAGGATATCCAAAGGATGGAGTATAAAAGGAAGGCTAAAAATATTTTCTTCATGCAGGCTTGTTTTCTCAGATGGAATGCTTTGGGACACAAATTAGTTAATTAATCTGACTAGTTGATCAAGCTCCAATCTTTTTCAGCCAATGATTCATCTGAGTAGGAAAGATTTGGTAGCAAATGGAAGCAGCTAATACGCCAAGGCCATCTGCGATGCCATCGGCCAATTCCATATTAACTTAATGAGGCAAACGTGGCCGCAAAGCACCATAAGCCAAAGCACCCAATAAAGCACTAAATATCACTACTAAAATAATCCAATTTCCCTGTCCCAATAAAGTATACAAAGGACCAGGACAGGCTCCCGTCAATGCCCAACCCAAACCAAAAATAGTCCCACCCAAAATACTGGCGGTATACGTTTTAGGTTTGTCTGCAAAGACGACATCATCACCCAATATATTTTTCATCTTTCCTTTTCTGATCAAAAAATGCATGATCGCTCCGCTCACTACTGCCACACCAATAATCCCATACATATGAAAGGCCTGAAATCGAAACATCTCTTGTATTCTAAACCAAGATACCGCCTCTGATTTGGTCATGACAATTCCAAACAATATTCCAACTACTAAAAATCGCAATAATCTCATCGTTCTAATTTTATAGAGATAAAATAAAAGGGAGCAAAATAAAAGTGGTCAACAATCCTCCAATGAAAAAACCAATGACGGCCACTAAAGAAGGCATTTGCAAATTGGACAAACCAGTGATCGCATGCCCAGAAGTACAACCTCCTGCATAACGCGTTCCAAAGCCCACCAAAAAACCGCCCACTACCATTAGTAAAAAACCTTTCAAGGTCCCCAACATACCAAAACTAAATAAGTCGTGTGGAATAAATCCTTTGCCTTCTTCTATACTTTTAGGAACTTGGATTCCAAGTGCTTCTAAATCTGTAACCGTCGCCTGCGAAATTTGTACAGGATCAGGACTAGTCAATAAACCAGCGCCAATGCCACCGCCTATGATGGCACCAAAGACAAAGACCAAAAGCCAATCGTGTTTTCTCCAATCGTAATTAAAATATTCAATGACACTTCCCGCTCCGCCGATGGAACACATCGCTTGAAAAGAAGAAGAGACTCCAAAACGTTGTCCCAAATAAATCAGTAAAAACATCACCAGGGCAATCATTAATCCAGAAATGGACCAATGCCAGGGTTGGCTTAAAAATTCGATTACAGTCATTTCATCGGTAATTTAAGTAGCTAATTAAAATTGAAGTTGTTTAAATACCGTGTAACAAAAGTTAATGAATGTTTTGAGCCTTGAATTTTTATTCTAATCGAGGAACGCTCGGACCCTAATAGCCTGAGCTATTAAGGGGAGAACGAGACGAAGAGTAGGATAAAAAGGCATGTTCAAAATG
>CALLVY010000026.1 GCA_938015925.1 uncultured Saprospiraceae bacterium | reverse complement strand
AAAATTATATTTAAAGACCAGATTGTTGCTGGAACACAAAGGAAAGATTCTATTGCTGAAGCAGACGAATCGGAATGGGGGAAAATATACCTTGGTAGGTGGTAATGTGGAAAAATACGAATTGGTGAAGCCTGCTTTGGTGAGAGAAAGTATGGAAGAAGCTGGCATAGAATTGAAAGCTAAAAATCTGAGGTTGGTTCATACCTTATTGAAAAAAAAGAACGTCTCCGAAACCAGAATTGTTTTGTATTTCAAAGCCTTGAAATGGGGCGGGCAGGTAGAAAGTCGAGAACCGAAAAAGTTTAAGGAAACAGTTTGGTTTCCACTCGATGATTTGCCTAAGAATATGTCTCCGACGGTAAAACACTTTTTGGAACAATACCGAATTGGTAATCCTTATTCTGAATTTGAATCAAAATGGACGCCACTGCCCAAACCTATATAAGCAACGATATATTAGGCCTCTAAGTTAGATTGAAATGATTTGTAGCAATTGTCTAGTCTTTTCTTTGTAACGAATACTCTCCTGGTCTTTTTATAAGACCTTCATTTAGTGCTTCCATAAAAGATAAAGTCCTCTTTTAGGTTAAATGAAAAACATCGGACTTGTCTTTTAAACCATACTGAGATCTATTTTTTTTAGGACAAGAGCCACCCTTTGCCTTTTTTTTACGTTAATGATTATATACCCTCTATCAGAGGATTTTCAAAACTAAAACAACATGCGCCAATTTTTCCCCTCAGTGGTACTACTATTATTGTTTTGCTATTCCTGTGAAAAAGAAGTAGTAGATAATACCGATAAAAACTTTCCGATTGAATTGAGATCCGAAACAGTAGGATCCATCGCTAAACTGGTTTGGACAGAGACGAATATTTCTACCTTTAATGAATATATTATTGTTCGATCTCTTGATTCTATTCCTTCTTCCCTTTTACCTGCTAGTAATTTTATTGTAGGCCGAATAGATGATTTTGAGGAGAATAGTTTTGTGGATAATAGTGCAGCTTTCGAAAACGAAATACACTATAAAGTCTATGTCGATATTGGGGATCGTTTTTTGGAAAGCCCAAGTATTAAGGTGACCCAAAATATCCTAAGCTTTAATTTTGTTGCTGAAAAAATCCTATACGATGACAAACAAGATGTGTTTTTCCTGGCGGAGCTAAGTCAGGGACGGGTCTCCAGGTTTGATGTTGCTAGCAATGAGATTACTCATGTGATTTCAGGGATCAGTAACTTTAGAGATTTTATGTTGGGGGACAATGAAGGTACCAGAGAGTTGTATATCAGTTCACAAAGTAATGGCTTGATTTCTATTTACAATGCTACAAACCTTGAAGATATTGATGCCTTTTCAGTTGGAAGAGAAGTTTACGCAATGGCGAATAATAGTAGAGGCTTGTTGTTTCTGAGTACTGATTTTTCTGTTGATCAACTTCGGATTTTCGGGAGATCGGACTTTTTACAAAGAGGTTCCATCAATAGCTCTATCAGTACTTCTGAGCGCCGACTAGCAATGATGAATGAAGCGACGAATGAATTGATTGAGGCGACTTCCTTTGAATTGATGTATTACAAAATCGCGGAAGATGGTTCTGTCATTGAGGTCCGCGAAAACCGTTCGGCAAATGGTACCCTGTTAAATAAGATCGCCATCAGTCCAGATAAAGAAGGTTTTATCCCTTACCGAGTCGGAACTGTCTTTGATACCAATTTAGATTTCAAGTTTACGACGAATGTTTTTTCCTCTTCTGTTTCCAGCTTTGCGTTTAATACAGGTGGGGATAAATTGGTTGCTGGATTTTCCTTTTTTGGATTCGTTCAGCCTGTTTCTTTTCCTGGTTTTATAGGAGGAGAATTTGTAGACGTTTCTTTAGATGCTGTTTTACATTTGGAATCTTTAAAAAAGGAGGATCTAATTTATGTTGTTGGTTTTCGAGATATGGGTTTTGAAACGGTTTCTTTTATCCGACCTCTTCAATTTTAAATTGCGACTATCAATCTTACATCAATGATAAATACTAAAAAAAATCCTGTCATGCGTCTGACCAGTCTACTCTTCTTATTGATGATTCCAATCTGGCAACTTTCTGCTCAAGTCGATCCAAAGCCAGTGGAGGAAGTTGTGGAAGCAGAAATAAAAGTAGAAAAAGTAAAGAAGAAAATTCCCATTCACTTCGAAATAGGAATCAATGCACCTTTGTTGATCGGTGGTTTTCTTGGGGGAAATTCAGAGGAACTTGCGAGTAATCCTTATCTGCTAAATGGCAAATTTATAGTTGGGAAAATAGCATTAAGAGTAGCAGGAGGAGGGCATCTAAAACAAGTGGTAGAAAGAGAAGGCGAATTTGCAGATTCTAAGACAACAGAGAGCCTGGGTTATGATGTCCGATTGGGTTTGGAATGGCAACATGATTTTGGCAAGCGTTGGATCGGAACATTTGGAGCAGATGGTATTTTATTTTCCAATAAAGAAAATGTGATACTAGATACTGGTTTTGATGCCGTTACTACCGGTACTTTTACAACAGGATGGGGATTTGGTCCAGTATTAGGAATACAATTTGCGATTACAAAACGGCTGAGTATCCTTACAGAAGGTGCTTTTTATTACACTCAATCTGATGCTCAAACCAGTCGCTTATTTAAAAACTTCCCTGACTTCGATGATCAATTAGGAAGTATTGAAAGTACAGAATTAAGAATCAATCTACCAGCTACCTTCTTTATCCAATATCGTTTCTAAAAAATTAAACGATAGCGAACCCAAGCGGCTAGACAATGCATTAATGATCGACTCGCTAATGAAGATTAAGCTAAATAGTAGACTATTTCTCAAGTCTAAAAATGAAATTTTAACAGTATATGATTTTGAAAACCCTTATATTTAGGGATATTTCGATAAAAATTAAAACCCTTGGCTATGAAAAAGAAAAATTTAATTCTTTCTTTTACCTTTCTTTGCGCCCTCTTAGTGGTATTTACCGCCTGTAACAAAGAGGCCGAACAAGACCTTCCGTATAAAAACAACAACCTTAAACTCCCGGCAGAAGTAGCGGAGTATAGGGTAACAGAATTGCCAGAAAGTTTCGCAAATCAAATAAGTAATAGCCAGAGCCTGGAAGATATCTCGAATGAGGTCGCTACCATTGGTCGCGTACTTTTTTACGATACCAAGCTTTCGGTAAATAACCTGGTCTCTTGTGGATCTTGCCACAAACAAGAATTCGCTTTCAGCGATCCTGTTGCAGGAAGTACAGGATTCGACGGAGATAAAACACCAAGAAATGCACAGTCCATTGTCAATTGCTTTACCAAAAAATCTTTTTTCTGGGATGGTCGCGTAAGAGACCTTAATGAAATGGTGCTCAAGCCAATTGGTAATCACATCGAAATGGGATTGGAAGAATTGGATGAACTCGAAGTGAAGTTGGCAAATACGGATTACTATCCTGCTTTGTTTGAAGCCGCTTACGGAAGCTCTGAAATAACAAAAGAGAAAATCGCAGATGGCTTGACTCAATTCCTAAACGCATTGGTAAGTATTGATTCTAAATTTGATAAAGCTGGTGGAGAATTTTTCTTTAACCAAGAAGGCTTTACAGCTTCAGAATTGGCTGGAGCAGAATTGTTCTGGGGAAGAGCGCGTTGCGCAGATTGCCATAGTGGTGTGAACATGAGAGGTTGGAACGATGAGGATGTTGCCAATATCGGATTGGATGTAGAATATAAAGATCAAGGAATAGAAAATGGACATTTCTTAGTACCAAGTTTGAGAAATGTAGCATTGACTGCTCCTTACATGCACGATGGCCGTTTTGCCAGCTTGCGTGATGTGGTCAATCATTACAATAAAGGAATTCAAGATCATCCACAACTCGATTCTCGACTTAGAGGAGAATTTGGATGGGACCCTACTGGAGATCCAACCGTCTTAAATCTTAGTGATAAACAAGTGGACGATCTCGTGGCTTTCCTCAATACATTTACCGACGAGGTATTGATCGCGGATACTAAATTTTCAGATCCTTTTGTAAGATAAAATCAATTGGAACCTAAATCTAAAAAAGGAAATCGTAGCAATGCGATTTCCTTTTTTTATTGCTCCTTTCAGAAACAAAAAAAGCATGGACTCTAAAGTCCATGCTTCTTCTTTAAAAAACTTCTCTAGCTTATTTTGCCATTGCGCTTCGGATTAAGCCAATTACTGCCATTACCACACCACCTCCAACACCACCACTGGCAACGCTGCTAATGATACTGCCAATGTCCATACCTCCGGTGCCTGCGGCCATCCCCAACATGCCTAATAGTTGTCCACCAATTCCTCCTCCGGCGATACCTGCAATAGAATTCCCCAAGGTACCAAGTGAACTGTTTTTCATAAGAGAGCCAGCAACATTACCGCCTACGGCGCCACTTGCTAACTGAATTAACAATGGTAACATACTTCCCATAATAGATAGGTTTTGATTGAAGTACTATGAATACTTCAAGATGATAAAATGATTACTTTAAGCATTAAAGGCAATAATTTGATCAGTAAACTACAAAATATTATCAAGAATCAAAACGAAAAGAAGAAAATGCATTAAGATAAATCAGGCAGGAATGGAGGATTTGTGGATTTTAAACCGAAGGATTGGCTCGCAATTAGGAAAGAACAGGAAGAGACCACTTTTTTTTCACAGAGAAAATTCTCAGGATGATGATAAAAGATACTGTGATGAGCACTGTCCAAGAATAGGCTAAACTTAGCTTTTGCAGCAATAAGAAAAGGCAGGCGCCGGAAATGCAGGCTGTAGCATAAATTTCTTTTCGGAAAATTAAAGGAACTTCATTGCAAAGAATATCTCTGATCACTCCGCCAAAGACGGCTGATACGGTTCCCATCATTACCGCAACGATAGGAGAGATACCTAAGACTAAAGTTTTTTGCAAACCGAGAATAGTGAAAAGACCGATCCCTATAGTATCAAAAATAAATAAGGTCCGACGAAGTTTTTGAATAAATTGGCGAAAGAAAAGACTTAAAAGGATGGCCAATCCTATCATCAATAGATAATTGAGATCGAGCATCCATCCTACCGGAGTACTACCAATCAATAAGTCTCGTAAGGTGCCACCACCCACTGCAGTGACAAAGGCAATCACTGCTGCACCAAAAATATCAAATTTTTTACTAGTAGCAGTCAAGGTTCCACTGATGGCAAATACTAGGGTGCCGATTAGGTCAAGGAGGTAGATGATGTCCATATGGAGCAGCTCAAGCTAATTAGTAATTATGAAGCATCTTCAAAATCTTTTCTCGATCTTCCAGTTCCTCTGCGACTTGAATTACATTAAGTCCTGCTGCATTTCGAAGATTAATATCAACATCTTCATCAAGAATCAAACCCACTGCTTCTGCAAAGTTTTTTTCAACGGCATACATCAATGCGGTCCGACCATTTTCATCTTGTTGATCAGGATCAACTTCTTCGTCCAGCAAAGCACCTACCCAATCTATTCTATTGTATTCAATGGCCCATTCGAGCAGGCTTTTACCTTGGTATCGGTAATTCAGGTCTACTTCATTGCCCACCAAAACCGGCAAGACCCCCAAAGAACCTTTCTCTATGGCTTTAACTACAGGAGCGCTCCCATGTTTGCCACCAAAAAATGGATCAGCTCCACCACGAAGCAAGAGGTTGAGCATTTTAGCATCCTTATAAGCTACAAATTGGCTACTCAATAAATGCTCTGGATTGTTGAGTGATTGGGCGGAAAGTTCTGGGTTTCTATCGAGGATAAGTCGCACTAATTTATAGGCATTCAAACTCACCGCGAGGCTAAGAGGAGAATGTTGTTTCTCCGCATTTAAACTAAGCGTATCTGCTCCTTTTTCAATCAATGATTGAGTGAGAATGGTATTTTTATTTTCGATAGCAGCGAAGAGTGGCGTATTCCTGTATTCTGCTACATAGGCGTCGATGGCACTGGTTTTTTCTAGTAAAAATTGGGCACCTTCGGTATCTCCCTGACGAATCGCTTCGATGAGCGCTTTGGGATAATTCCCTTCTTCAATGGTATATTTTTGCGCCATTTCTTGCTCGACTTCTGCTTGTTGTAGCTGCTCTTTCGCAGCGGCTGCCTGTTGCTTTTCCATCTCCAATTGCGCAGCTTTTTCTTCTCTGGCTTTTCGAGCAGCGGCAGCTTTATTTTTTAATTCCTGATGAGTCGCCAGATCTTTGTTGATTTGAGTTTCTCTTTTTTTGGCGTGGAAATTTTGGAGCAAATCAACGATTTCTTTATATCCCATTTTTTGGGCTTCCTGCAAAGGGCTATTGCCATTGGCGGTTGGTTGGTTGATGTCTGCGTCAGCACCAAGTAAGGCCTGAATGATTTCTTCGTTCTCCCAGTAAACCGCTTTGAAAAGTGGCGTATCGCCATAAGGATCTGTGAGGTTGGGATCCGCTCCGGCGATTAAAAGAAGTTGGACGATGAGCAGGTGATTATTATCGGTAGCAATGGGAAGTGCTCTTCGGCGAATACCGTCAGTAGCATTTGGGTCGACCCGGGCCCGAAGGGCACGTTCCACTTCGTCAGGATCATTTTTGTCTACTGCTCGGAGTAAATCGGTAACATCCAGCGTCAGTCGGTCGCGAATACTTTGAGAGCCTTTACTTAGAAAATCGCCAAGCTGGCCAAGGAGATCGTCGTTTGCCATAATTCAGATTGATACAATTTGGTAAAGTGATAAAGATAATGGATTTTTGATAGGCAAAGCAGGAAAAATTGACCAAATCATTTTTAGCGTTCTTTGTCTTTTGTTATTTGGGGTTTTCGAAAAAAGAAGAATGGGGGATTTACAAAAAAATGACTTCTTTCACTTTAGCTGATGTATGCTTCTAAAACATCCGTTCCACTTACGTAGATTCCTGTATCCAATGATCAAAAGATGATTTTATATTCTGAAAAATTCAAAACCTAAATCATTTATCAAATGAAGTATTTGAAATATTGCTCCCTCTTTTTTGGACTGTTTTTCTTTTGGACTTGCCAAAGCGAATCTTCCACGAGCCAAGAAGCATCCACCACTTCTCCGTCTCACAAGACGGCAGACCATCCTAATTCCAGTCCTGGTGCTTTTGCGGGAATGCCTGTTTTGCCAAAAACGCAGAAAGCCCAATCGGGGAAACTTTACCCTGTGGACGAAGGACAATTGAGTCCTGATTTTCAACGATTTCGAGAAGAATTGCTCCAAGCGATACATCGAAAGGATGCGCGTTTTATAGAACAAATGATCACAGAGGATATCAAGGTTAGTTTCGGTGGAGATTTAGGGAAAGCCGCTTTTGCGGAAATGTGGAAATTGGATGCTCCGGATTCTCCATTTTGGCAAACCTGCAAGAAAATCCTAGAGCTAGGAGGTACTTTTGATCGACAGAATGAAAATGGTTTTATGGTTCCCTATCTCGCGGGTACCTGGCCGGATTTAGAGCAGCCCTCTGAATATGCGGTAGTTACAGGAAGGGAGGTCGAGCTTAGGAAGACCCCTAGTTGGGATGGAGCAATAGTTGGAACTTTGGACTATGATATAGTTCGTTTGGGGCCGAAAACAGGGGAAAGTCAGTTTAGTATCCTAGAGGGAGAAAAGTGGCCTTGGGTGAAAATTGAAATGCCGGATAAATCAGGGATGGCTTATGTCTATGGCAAATACATCCAAAGTCCTGTTGATTATTGGGCTTATTTTGAGCGAGTCAATGGTCAATGGAAAATGCCTTATTTCTTGGCTGGCGCTTAAAGAATACTTTAATCTTTTTAAAGTTTGTTGCGTATAAAATGATAGGAATTAAAGCTCTAAAGGCGCGTATCGCCAGGATTGTCCCCAAGAAATTGCCCATTATGGGCGATTTTAACGTTTTTGGGGCATAAGATTGTTAAAATTGGCAATGGCTGACATTCTCTAAGTAAAATGGGCTAATTTGGGGATAATTTATAAATTTATTCTATATTTCCCGTTCAATTACCAAAAGCCTGATTCTAGGGGCTTTATCAAGGGTTTTCCTTGAAATTACACCCTCTTTTTTCTAAGAAACTCAATTTATGAAACTAATTCGACCCTTATTACTTTTCTGCCTCTTCTGCCTGAGTAGCAGTATTTCTGCGCAGGATTTACACTGGACGCTTTTCAATCATTCCCCGCTTACCCTTAATCCAGGTTTTACAGGAGCTTATGAAGGTTCTTTTCGCGTAGGTGGAATCGCCAGAGACCAGGCTCCAAATACAACTCACCTCAATTCCAACATGGTAAGCGATGGTAATGTATTCCTTTCCTATAATTTTTATGTGGACGCACCGATTATTACCGGTTTTCGCAAAAGAGATTGGGTAGGAATCGGAGCTAGCCTTTATAGTGATGAAGCTGGAAGTCTTAACCTTGGACAAGATTATATCCAGGGATCTATTGCTTATCACATTGGTTTGGATAAAAAACAAAAATCAGTTTT